>DAISKN010000280.1:0-8494 GCA_036820975.1 Acidobacteriota bacterium
GGCCGGCGGAAGCCGTCGTCCAAGGTGCCCAAGGCGCCCGTGGCCCCGAAGGAGAAGACCACCGAGATCGTCTTCTCCTACGGCGAGATCGACTTTCTGCGCAAGATCACGAAGAAGGACTCCGAGGGAACCACTCCCAAGGAGAGAAAGTCGCGCCTGTCCCTGCGGGACAAGCTCCTCGAGATCAACTTCAGCTCGCCCGCGGCGGGAGCCGGCGGGCTCATCGTGCTCGAGCTCGGCCGCGGGGAGGTGGACTTCCTCCAGCGCATCACCAAGGAAGTCTACAGCTTCATCACCGCCGAAGAACGGCGGGCCCGTCTCATCCTTCGCGAGAAGATCCTCATCGCGGTGGAGAAGGTGACTGGCAAGAAGATCCTTCCCGAGGAAGTCGCCGAGTAGTCCGCTCGGGTTACTCGCTGAAACGGCAGAGCTCCGCTTCGTAGCGGAAGCGGGCCACGGTCGAGCTCTCCCGTCCAGCTCTCAACACCTCGAGCTCCACCTGACCGGGAGACGCCAGGCGAAACACCGAGGCGTAGTCCGCGTCCTTCGACGCGAGGAGCGTCGGGTCGGTGGTGGCGGCGAGGATCAGCACGTTCAGTGAATCCGAAAGGCCCTTGAGCTCGGAGGCGGCGCTCTGGAGCGTGCCTCCCTTCCGCTCGACCCTTTCGAGCGAGTCCACCACGACGAGACAGGATTCCTTCTCGGGCGACTCCAGGAGCTTCTTCGTCAACTCGCGGACGACGGCAATTTCGAGCTCGTCCTGGAACTCGTAGACGAAAACCCGCCGGAGCCACTCGGCGGCGCCGCGGCCGGCCCGATCCACCCGCTGCCATTCAGGAGAGTCCTTCTTCAGCCGGCCTTTCTCGATGTCGGCGACCTGGACTCCCGCGAGGCGGGCGAGCGTCCGGAGCCGCAGCGTCGCCTTTGGCTGCTCGGATGCCAGGAACAGACAACGCACCGCACCCGACGCGGCCATCTGATCGGTCACCTGTTTCAGGAAGTTCACGACGCGCTCGCGCTCCTCGTCGACCAGCAGCATGAGACCGGGGCCGAGGCCGTTGAACTCCTGATCGAGGCGCTGGAAGCCGGTGTCGTAGATCTTCCCCTGCTTCGACGCCAGATCGTCCAGGTAGCTCGACCAATCGTCGCCCTCGGAGGAGAGAACCGCCTTCACCTTGGGCTTCGAGGGTGGTGGGCTCACCGCGGGCGAGGATCTCTCGCGGGGCGGCGGCGTCGCCGGAGGCTTCGGTTTCGGGGGCGGGGCGACCGCGGGAGAGGATTTTTCCTGCGCAGCCCGGGGAACGGGAGTCGGGGGCGCTTCTCGAGGAGCCGAGGGCGCCGACGTCGCTGACGTCGCCTCTGGGTTGGACTTCCGGAGCTCCTCGGCGATCTTCTTCTTCATCTCCGCGACCGGCTTCACCACCGTCGCGTCGGCTCTCGGCGGCGCCGCCTTCGGGGCTTCCCTGACGGGAGGCGCGACGGTCGGGAGCATGCCGCTCCGGGAGCGATCCTTGAGGCGAGACACCCAGCCGTTGAGCTCCGCGAGCGACGGAAGGTTCCCATCGAAGAGCTGATCGATGCCGAAGCCGGCCGGCATGTCTCCGCCGCTCTTCTGAAGCTCTTCCTCGAGGTTCGAGGAGATGACGTAGTCGCCGCGGAGGTGCATTTCGGCGAGCGTCCGGAACACGGCGCGGAGAGCGGGAAAATAGAAATCCTCGTCGGAGAGGCTGTCGAGGATCTTGTACTTGAGCTCGGAGCCGGCGGTATTGATGGTGAGGCAGAGCGTCTTCAGGACCGACGTTTCGAGCGATCGGAGCTCGTCGACGCCGATGGTCTCGGGCCGCTCCGAAAATTGGGGCATCTTCTACTCGTCTTCCTCGTCTGGAGGCATGGACGCGTTCGCGCTCGCCGGAGTGCGCGCGGTTCCGCGTCCCGAATGTCTTTTTCTTTACTCTACCAGCACTTCCGGGGAGCGGCAAGTGGACGGTTCCTTGTCCCGGAAAATGCCCGAGTGCGGTATACTTGAAAGTAAGTCCAGCAAAATCAGGCAATAGCCATGGAGCTCCAGAAGAAGAGCGAGTTGAGTGTGGGCCGGGCCTCGTTCGTCATCTCGACGGGGCTCGCGGGGGAAGCCGAGCCCTCGATCGAGACGCGCGTCATCGGAAGCGACGGCAGCGTCGTCTTCCAGACTTCCCAGGATATCTCGGCGCTGAAGCCGATCTTCCAGAACAGCCAGAAGGTGTTCGCCCGCCTCGAAGCGCAGCACCACGCGGTCGTAGAAGAGCTCGAGCAGGGGCGAATCGGCGCCGCCGGAGAGACCGCCGCGAGCGGCGTTCCCGCCACCGGCGACAAGGAATCGGACGCGCTCGCCCACGCCGTCGAGACGCTGGGAACCCGCGCGTTCGACAAGGCGATCGCGGCGCTCAGAGCGGTCCTCGAGGCGTATCCCAACTGCAGCGAAGCCCGGGAGCTCCTGGAGGTCGCCTACAAAGCCTCGTCCGGGCCGAGGCTCACCATCGATCTCGTGGCCGCGCTGAAACGCGGGACGGAGGCTTTCGCGGACGGACGCCCGCGCGACGCCATCGAGTCCTGGAAGCAATGCCTTATCGAGGAGCCGAACAATCGCAGAGTCCAGCTCCTGGTGCTCCTCGCGACCACCTGGTCGCCGACGAGGCGCCAGCAGTACGCCGCCGAAGTCCTCGCGCCGGGAACGCGTCTTCTCTCGGCGGGCAGGCCCGAGGAGGCTCAGGCTCTCCTGCTCGTGACCCAGACGGTGGAAAGCGGTTCCGCGCGAGAGCCCGACGAGACCGCCGCCACGGCCCCAACGTCGGCGGTTGCCGAAGAAACCCTCGTCCAGCCGCAAGAGTTCGAGGACCTGGTCCCGGACTTCTTCGAGAGCGCCGATGAGCCCTCGGAGCCGCTGGCGCCCGTCGCTCCCGGAGATGACGGAGAGAGAGATGACGACGAGAACGAGACGATTCTGACGCCGGCCCCCGTGGCCGCGGCGCCGAGTCCGGCGCCCGCACCCGTTCCGCTGCCGTCGTCACCTGCGGCCCCCTCGATGGATGCGCCGAAGCCGGCGAAGGCGGAGCCTCGAGCCGAAGTCCGATCGTCCCCGACGGTTCCACGCGTCGGCCCGAGAAGATCTCCGCCACCGGTCCGCCGAGGAGCTCCGTGGGGGATTCTGGGAGCCGTCGCGGCCGTTCTGCTCGTCCTCGCGACGGTGGCGTTCTGGCTGTTGTCGGGGCCGACGAGCATCTCCGCGGCGGAGCTCGAGAGGGCGGCGAGCCTTGTGAGCTCGGGCCAGTATCCGCAGGCCATCGCGGCTTACGACGTCCTCCTCGGCGAGTTCGGCGACAACGCCGAGGTCTACCTCGGACGCGGCCGCGCGAGGCTCGCCTCGGGCGACGCATCGGGAGGGCTCGTCGATCTCGAGCGCGCCCAGGCCCTCGATCCGCAGTCGACGGCGATAGCGGAGGAGCTCGCCGACCTCCTCTATTCTCAGGGAAGTTACCCGGAGGCCATTCGTTACTACGAGAAGGCATTCGCCGGAGGCGCGGGAACGACCGATGGCAGATACCGGGCGGCGGTGGGCCTCGTTCGCGAGGACCGAGCCGACGACGCTCTTTCGCACCTGGAAGCCGCGATCGCCAGGGACCCGGCGCACGGCGAGGCCCAGTTCCTCTACGGACAGCTCCTGAACGCGCGCGGAAGGTACGCGGAGGCGGAGAAGGCGCTCAGAAGCGCAGAGAAGAACGTGGAGGCCGGGGGCGACTACTTGAACCAGCTCGCCATCGCCCTGCTCGAGCAGAACAAGCTCGAAGAGGCAGAGGAGACGGCAATCGACTTCGCCCGCGCATACCCTTCGGACGCGCGAGCCCGGTCGCTCCTCGGGGAGATCTACCTCAGCCGGAAACAGTATGAGCCCGCGCGGGCCCAGCTCATCCAGGCGCTCCGCACCGACCCGAACGATCCCCGGGCGCAGATCGCTCTCGGCCGGACGTGGCTCGCCATCGGAAAGTCTCGGAGCGACACTCAGGATCTGGCCAAGGCCAAACAGGTGCTGGCGGCCGCCCGAGGCGTCGACGAGGGGCGAAGGCTCCTGGCGCTCGGGCAGGTCGCGCTGGCGGAAGGAAGGCTCGACGAAGCGCGCACTCTGCTCCAGCAGGCGCGCGATCGGGGGGCCCCCGAGCTCTCCCTGCATCTGTCGCTCGCGGAGACGAGCTTTCGCGCGAACGACCTCGTGGGCGCGGCCGAGGAGCTGCAGCGCGCCGCGGACCTGGCGCCGGGCGATCCCGCGGTCTCGCTCTCGCTCGCGATTACCTACTTTCAGCTCAAGGACACCACCAGGGCCGCCGATCAGTTTCTGAAAACCATCCAGGGCGTCGGTCTCGTCACGCCGCCGGGTGAGGGCAGCGGTCCCGTCGTTTTCCCCGAGCCCTACGTCCCGCTCCCCGATCGATTCAACGTGAATCGCGCCATCAAGGACTCGGTGCAGGCGATTCTGAAAGACCTTCCCGAGGATCCCACGGCGGCGCAGCTGAAGACGCTTTCGGAAGCCACGACGTTTCTCGTCGGACGATAGCAGCCGTCAGCGATCGGCTCGGTGGTGGCAGACGCCGCGCTCGCTCCCCCGCACGAAATCCGCTAACCGGCGGGCGTACTCGTTCGGGAGAGCTTCGATCGCGGCGAGAGCGTCGCCCCTCGGGAGCTTCGAGCGATACAGCAGCCGGTAGGCCCGCTTGATCGCCGCCATGTCCTCCTCGGAGACGCCGGCTCTCTTCAGGCCGACTACGTTCAGGCCCACGGCCCGGGCGGGGACGCCGTCGACGGTGAAGAACGGCGGCACGTCGAGATTCACCTTCGACCCTCCCCCGATCATCGAAAGCTCGCCGATGCGGGAGAACTGATGGACGACGACGCCGCCGGATACGAACGCGCGCCGGCCGATGTGGATATGTCCGGCGAGAGCGGCGTAGCTCGCGATGATGACCTCCTCGCCGATCTCGCAGTCGTGCGCCACGTGGCCGTATCCCATCAGGAACGCGCCCCGTCCGACCCGGGTCGTGCCCTCGGGCCGGGCGCTTCGATGAATCGTGGCGAACTCGCGGATGACCGCGTCGTCTCCCACCACGGCGTAGCTGGGGGCGCCGCCGTATTTCAAATCCTGAGGATCCCCCCCGAGAACCGCTCCCTCGTGGACCCGCACGCGGCGGCCGAGCCTCAGACCGTTCTTCAGAACCGCATGAGCGGCGATGCGCGAGCCCCCTAAGACCTCCACGTCCCGCTCGACGACCGCGAACGGACCGATGTCGACGTCGGCGTCGATTCGGGCGCCGGGGTCGACGAGGGCGGTTTCGTGAATTCCGCTCATCGACGGGAGCGCTCGCGCACTACCGCTTCGATTTCCTCGTCTTCCAGGACGCGGTTCGAGGACTTGGCTTTCTCGAAGATCGCGCGCACCAGCGCCTCATCCACGGGCTGGCCGTGGGTCGACAGCCAGTACTGGACGTTGGAAATGCCGCTCATCGGACCGACGTCGATCTTCTGCGAGAGACCGAACTCTCCCGCAGGCACCCCCGAGTAGACGCGGTCCGCGAGCCAGAGGTCGTCCCGCTTCAGCGCTTTGATGACGGCCGCGGCGTGGACCCCGGTCCCCGTGCGGAACGCGTCTTCGCCCACGATCGGATAGTTCGGGGGGATGGGAATGCCGACCGCGTCGGAGACCACGCGGCAATAGTCGTAGAGCCGACTCAGGTCGTTCTCGATCCTTCCCGAAAGCTTCAAGTTCACGAGAAGGATGTCCATCGGCGTGTTGCCGCAGCGCTCGCCGATTCCGAGGGCGCAGGCGTGGATGCGATCGCAGCCGGCCTCGATCGCCGCGAGGCTGTTGGGAACCGAGAGGCCCCGGTCGCTGTGCCCGTGCCAGTCGATCTTGACGTCCTCGCCGGTATCCTTCACCACCTCTTTCATGAACGATACCAGGGCCCGGACGCCGGAAGGCGTCGCGTGACCAACGGTATCGGTCAGGACCACCCGGCGGGCGCCGCACTCGATGGCGGTGGTGTACAGCCGTTTCAGAGTCTCTGGACGGGCGCGCGTGGTGTCTTCCGTCACGTACATGCTCGGGAGGCCGCTCTCCACGGTGAACTTCACCGCTTGCTCGGTGTACGAGACGAGCCGATCGACCTCCCAGTCCTCGGCGTACTGGCGGATGGGGCTCGAGCCGATGAAGGTCGCCGCCTCTATGGGCATGCCGACTTCGTTCGAGATCCGGACGATGGGCTCGATGTCGGCCTTGAGCGTGCGCGCGGCGCAGTTCGGGCGGATCTTCATCCCCTGACGCGCAATCTCCTGCGCCAGCCGCAGCACCTGCTTCTGAACGTGAGGGCCGGCGCCCGGGAGTCCAATGTTGACGGCGTGGATTCCCAGCGCCTCCATGAGGTGGAGGATCTCGACTTTCTTTTCTATGGGGGGAGAAATGGCCGATGGGCTCTGGAGCCCGTCCCGCAGCGTCTCGTCGTTGAGCTCGACGGGCTTCGCCGGTCGAGCGACATCCTCGCCCACCTGATTCCAGTCGTAAATCAGGTCGCGGTCCCTCGACGATGAGCCAGACATACGTTTTTCAGTGGGCGAGCTTCGCGATCGCCCGCTCGAGCAGATCCTCGGAGAGCACCCGGTCCGGATTCTCGCCCGGGAGCTGATGGAGCCATTCCGCCGGAGCCGGCGGGGCGTCCTTCCATTCGGCGTCCGGACCGTACAGCAGGTAGACATCCCAGGCCATTTTCGAACGGATCTCGAGAACCGGGGCGAAAGCCTCCCCCAGCGACTGGGAGCCGTCCCAATAGTGGCGGGACCGGTCGTCGTAGATCTTCGCCAGCGATCGCACCGCCGCCCCGTAGTCGTCGCCGGCAATCGCGGGGATCCAGACGACCAGCACGTCGAGGGGCGAGTCTCTTTTTCTATCCAACACCGTCTGCACCACCCGGGCGCCGTACGAGCACTTGCCTCAGGTAGGGGACAGGATCGCGATCATCCGGGCCCGGCCCTTACCCTGCTGGAAATCGCGGACGAGCGCCTGGTGGTCGGGATCGAGCCTCTCCACGTCGGTAGGCGCGGCCGCGCCGAACAACAGCGTCGCGGCGAGAACGAGGGCTCCTCTCATGATCCTAAGTTACACGAATCCGAAGGGACCGGGAAAGTGAAAGAAGGCCGAAAGGTTCCTAGACCGGCGTCAGGAGCGGCTCTTCGTGGCTCAGGGCGGCGAGCTCCATAAAGAGGCTCTCCATGGAATCGGGACGCTCGTGCTTCTTCTTCGCGAGCATCCTCAGCACCAGGTCCTCGATCGCGGGGGAGACGCGGATGAGCGGATTGGTCTCCGAGAGAGGCTTCGGCAGCTCGGTGAGATGCTTCACCAGGTAGGCTTTGGAGCTCTTCGCCTCGAACGGCTTGGCGCCGGTGAGAAGCTCGTAGAAAGTGACCCCGAGCGAGTAGATGTCCGCGCGGTGGTCCACCGCGTCCTTGCTGTCCTCGCCCACCGGAAGGCAGATCTGCTCGGGAGCGACGTACTCGGCCTTCCCCACCAGCTTCATCGTCTGGGTGATCTTTCCGCCGCCGGCGACGAGGTTCTTGGCGATCCCGAAGTCGATGACTTTCGCGATCTCCTCGCTGCCCTGCTGCAGCATCTGGATGTTGTCGGGGGAAATGTCGCGATGGACGATGCCATGCTTGTGGGCCTCGGAAAGCCCGAGCGCCACCTGCTGGACGACGCGCACCGCCTCGGAAACCGGAAGCCAGCTCGTGCGGCGGAGGCGCTTCCTCAGCGTCTCGCCTTCCAGGTACTCCATGACCAGGAACAGGAGCTCCTGCGCGACGGTTCCGAACTCGTAGAGCATGACCAGGTGCTTGTTCCGCAGCTGCACCATGATCTGCGCCTCGCGGTGAAAGCGGGCGACGCACTCCTGCCGCTCCCGGAGCTCGGGACGGAGAAACTTGATCGCTCGGATCTCGTTGAGGAGGACGTGCCGGGCCTTGTAGACCTTGGCCATACCGCCCTTGCCCAGGAGCTCCAGGATCATGTACTCCCGGAGCCGTTTCCCGATGAGAGGGTCCGCTCCCCCGTCGTTCGCCTGCTCGTGCATTTGGATTCACTCCAGGGTAAAGCAAGTTCCGTTCCCGGGACTGAAAAATCAGCACTCCTAACTCTCTGCGCGCCTGTGGTTTATGGCTCTTCCCCGGGGGTCCCGGAGAAACCCGGGGCTCTCGGGGCGAAACGCCCTCAAGGACGGGGCGTTTCCCAACAACCCGAGGCCGCATGGTATGCTTCTCGCGGAGCGCGGGGCGGAATCCACAACAGCAGAGCAGGGAGATTTATGGCCATACCGGGCAACCAGGGATTCTCGAAGAAATCGCTACAGGACTACGCGCAATCGCAGCGCGGAAGCTTCGAGAAGTCGCTCAAGGATCTGGTCGAGATCCCGAGCATCTCCGCCGA
>DAISKN010000281.1:0-8479 GCA_036820975.1 Acidobacteriota bacterium
GATCAGCCCCTGGCTGGGGCCGAATTGCCGCTTCACGCCGACGTGCAGCCAGTATTTCATCCTGGCGGTGCGCAAGCACGGTCCCCTGCGGGGGACTTGGCGCGGCGTGTGCCGCATCTGTCGCTGTCATCCGCTGCATCCGGGCGGGCACGATCCGCCCTGAATCAACGGCAACCGAAGGATCGCCCGGGTCAGCGGAGCATAATCGGCAGGTGCCCGTACAGTGTTTCGGTACCTCGCACGACGTAGAACTTGACCTTTCCCGTGCGCTGAAGATCGGGACGGCTGAGGATGTATTGGACGTTGTCCAGCGAAAGCGTCTCCCACTTGTGCATGCCCACCAGCACGTCGCCCGTGTGGATCCCCTGTTCGGCCGCGGGACTGTCGCTCCGCACCTCGACGACGCCGATGCTGCCTTGTTTCGGCGCCGGATCCGAGACCCGAAGCGAGACCGTCTCGCTGCAGCGAACGGTTGCGATCTTCGTCTCCTCACCTGAACGAGCTTCCGCCGCGCCCACCAGAAACGCTCCGACGAAGAAGATCCTCCTGAACACTTCGCGATCCCAGGTCCATGTTACCTCTCGCCGGTGGGACCTGAGCTACCATCTTGCTCATGACGACCCCGGATGAAGTCCGCGAACAGCTCCTCCGCGCGCTTTCGGGCGCATCGGCTCACCCCGAGGTGGCGGCGGCGCTCGAGGGAGTGCCCGCGCCCGCTCGAGGGCGAAGGGCGCCCGGCATTCCGCACACGCTCTGGCAGCTACTCGAGCACCTGCGAATCGCGCAGAGAGACATCCTGGATTTCGGGCGCACGCCCGACCACGAATCGCCGGAGTTCCCGAAAGGCTACTGGCCCGCCTCGGAAGCGCCTCCGAGCGAGGCCGCCTGGGAGGAGAGCTTTCAGGCGTTCCTCTCTGACCTCGGAGCCCTTCGAAAGATCGTGGCCGACTCCAAGATCGATCTCTCGGCGCCGATTCCCCATCTGGACGGGGCGACGTGGTTCCGCGAAGTGATGCTGGTCGTGAGCCACAACGCCTATCACGTCGGGCAGTTCGTCCAGCTGCGCCGCGCCCTCGGCTGCTGGGACGGCTGATCTCGGTCAGGCAGCAACCACATACTCACTCTGGACGAGACCGCTGGCGAACTGCCGCGTCCCGAAGTGCGTGAGGACGATGTCGCGCTCAATCGCGCCGAAGAGCGGGAACCCCGCACCGATGAGCACTGGAACGCGTGTGATGATGAGGCGCTGAATGAGCCCGGCCTGGAGGAACCGCTGAATGGTCATCCCGCCATCGACGTAAACATGTCGGATGCCGCGAGCTTCGAGCGACGACAGGATTCCGGCCGGATCGCCCGACATACGCTCCACCGCGGCCCCGAGCGGGACGGGGGCGAGCATTCGGGTGCTGAGCACGAAAACGGGCTTCTCACCATAGGGCCAGGTGTCGAACTTCAGGACCGTCTCGAAGGTCTTGCGGCCGATGACGAGCGCATCCACCGTAGAAATGAACTCCTCGTAGCCGTGGGGCTCCCCGCCGCCGTGGTCCAGGAAATCGAGGTCACCATTGACTCGAGCGATGAAGCCGTCGACGCTGGTCCCGACGAAGACCGATGCCTTCATGGAAATATCCTCCCGTAATTCGGTGACGGCTCTCAATCCGGCGTAGCGGTCTTGGAGCCGAACGCAGGCCTTAGAACCCGGCGCCCGCTCGCCCTTCCTCCGGCACCGCGCTCAGCATCCAGATGTCGGAGTCGACGGAGACCCGGACGAATACGAGCGTCCGCCCGTCGGGGGAGAGCGCCGGTGTATCGACGCTCGCGCCGGGGATCGCGAGGACTTCCCGGAATTCCTTGGTAACCCGATCCACGACGAAGAGCTTGAAATCGAGCTCGTAGTGAGCGGGATCGCGCGAGCGGCCGGGGCCCAGAGCTTGGAAGAGAATCCTCCGGCTGTCGGGGAGCCACACGGGAAACATCCCGAAATCGAGAATCTCCTCGAAGCCTCGCGTGGGAAGCGAGTAGGTCGCGAGGCCGGAGCGCACGCCGGATTTCGACTGCAGGTAGCCGGCCAGGGTCTCGCCGTCAGGGGACCAGTCCATAGGAACGAACTCGCTCCGCTCCGACGGATAGGGAGGAAGGATCTCCGGCGTCTGTTCGCTCCAGGAGACTTCCGGGTCGAAGATGAAACCGGTGGCGTCCCGGCTGCTGAAGAGGAGCTTCTTCCCGTCCGGAGACCAGATGGGGTAGCGCGTCGGCTGCTCGCGCAGATCGGTCAGGCGCTCGAGATCGCTCCCATCCGGCTTCACGCTCCAGATCTCGTACTTCCCGCTGCGGTTCGAGTAGAACGCGATTCGCGATCCGTCGGGAGACCATCGCGGAACGCGGTCGCGGTGGGGATCGTCGGTCACGAGCCGCTGATCGCTTCCATCCATGCGGACCAGGACGATGTCCTCGGGGCTCTCCCGCGAGCCTACGATCCACTGACGGTCGGAAGAAACCCTGGGATTCACGAACGAGCGCACCGCGCGGGAAAGGGGGACGGCGTCTCCCACGTCGGCGGTCGCGGGGTCGAAATCGTAGACCTCGAGCGTCTGGGTGGTGAGCGTCGACGCGTAGACCAGGCTCCTTCCGTCGCGAGAGAAGCTCAGATGCGCGACGAACGTCGCGGGAGCGCGCACCGGCTCGGGTGGCCCCTGGGTTTCTCCCGAGCGCTCGTCGATAGAGACGCGCCAGAGGTTCATGCTGCCGCCGCGATCGCTCGAAAAATAGAGATACTTCCCATTCGGCGACCACACCGGGCTCCAATCGACGGCGGCGTCGCGAGTGACGGCCCTGGGCTCGCCTCCGCTCGCAGGGATGGTGTAGAGGTCCCGCTGCGCGCCATCCTCGGCGAGACCCCAGTACGCGATGCGGCGGCCTCCGGGAGACCAGCTCGGCTGAACGGCGTCACCCTCGCTCAGGCGATGGAGCTCGCCCGTCGCGACGTCCACCGTCCAGAGAGCGCTCGTCGTCGGGCGGTCGAAGGGAGTGCGCGATATCGGCTCGGCGGCGAATACCAGCTTCTCTCCGTCGGGCGACCATGCGGGGTTCCACCCGAAGGTGGTGAGCCGGCGCGCCGACTCCCCCGTCGCCCCCATCACGAAGAGACCTCCGTCTTCCCGCGAGGAACGGAACGCGATCTGCCGGCCGTCGGGGGAGAACGCGGGCTGCACGTCGTCGGCGGGCGAGTCCTCGGTGAGGTTGATCGCGCGCTGACCGCCCGCGCGCAGAAGGTAGACATCCCAGTCCCCGTCGCCCTGGCGGCTGGAGTACGCGAGAAACCCTCCGTCAGGCGAGAGCGTGGGAAAGAGCTCGACTCCGGCGTCGGTCGTGAGCTGGGAGAAGCTTCCGGTCGCGATATCGACGCTCTCCTTCCGCCCTCCGAGGGCGACGAAGAGAATTCCTCCAGCTACGAGCACGGCGGCCGCGGCGATCGCCCACACCCGTGCGCCCGAGGTCTCCCGCTCGAGCGCCGGCTGGAAGAGCTTTCGTGAATCGAGCTCGTACTCCAGCTCCTCGAGCTCGGTTCTGACGTCGACGGCGGTTTGATACCGCCTCTCCGGATCCTTGGCCAGGCAGCGCTTGATCACCCGGCTCAGATCCCGGGGAAGCCTGGGGTTGAGGTCGCTGACCGCGGCGGGAGTCTCCTTGAGGATCGAGGAGACCACCGCCGCCGGACTGCCGCCGGTGAACGGCAGGCGCCCGGTGCACATCTCGTAGAGGATGACGCCCAAGGAGAATATGTCGCTGCGGTGGTCGACGCTCCCGCCCTCGGCCTGTTCCGGCGACATATGGGAGACGGTGCCGAGGACGTGCCCTTCCTGGGTCGCCGCCTCTCCCGCGGGAGCAGCCTCGGTGTCGAGCTTCGCGAGGCCGAAGTCGAGGATCTTCACCCGGCCGTCGTCGCCGATCATCACGTTGCCCGGCTTCAGATCGCGGTGGACGACGCCCCGCTCGTGCGCCGTCGCCAGGGCGTCGGCGATGGGGATCGCGATCTGAAAGAACTTCTTGAGCGAAAGGCCTCCCTCGGGGATGGTCTCGCCCAGCGTGGCACCGGTGACGAGCTCCATGGTGAGGAAGAAGATCCCGTCCTCCTCCTCGATCGAGTAGAGGTGCACGATGTTGGGATGGTTGAGAGCCGCGACCGCCTTCGCCTCCGTCTCGAAGCGCCTGCGCCTTTCTTCCGAGGCGAGCTCGGGCGGCAGGACTTTCAAGGCGACCCGGCGGCCGAGCTTCCCATCCTCCGCGGAGTAGACCCGACCCATTCCGCCTTTTCCCAGGAGCTCGACCACGCGATAGGGACCGAGCTGGTCTCCTATTTGAACCTGGCGCATCCCCGAGCCGCGGTCGAGCTCCCGCGCCACTTCCTCGAAGATGATTCCCGCGAAGGCGCCGTCGGGCCTCAGGCGGTCGTCCTCGGACTCCGCGAGGGCCAGCAGCCTCTCCACTTCCCGGAGAAGACCCCCGTCCCCGGCGCAGCGTTCCTGGAGCCAGCGAGAGCGCTCCTCGGGCGGGCGATCGAGGGCTCCATCGAGAAGCTCATCTACCTTTTGAAAGCGCTCGCGATCCATGGAAGGTCTCAAAAAGGGCCGGAGAGAGAACGATAAGCCGGGAGTCGGGGAAACGCAAAGTTAAAGAGCGGCCGCACCCTCACCGCCACACGAGGGCCACAGTCACGCGCCATACTCGTTTCGTGAAGCGAAAAGGGGCTCTCGCTGCGGCCCTCGGCCTGCCCCCGCTCCTCGCTCTCTGGGCCTTCGTCGTCGAGCCCGCGTCACTCGAGGTCAACCGCCACGAGCTGACGCTTCCGCTCTGGCCCCCCGGGCAGGACGGCCTGGTCATCGCTCTTCTCAGCGATCTCCACGTGGGCTCGCCGTTCAACGGAACCGGGAAGCTCGAGAAAATCGTGGCGCGGGTCAATCAGGCCCGGCCTCACGTCGTTCTCCTCGCCGGAGACTACATGACCTCCGGAGTGCGGGGCGGCGAGCTCGTTCCTCCGGAGACCACCGCCTCCCTCCTCGCGAGGATCGAGGCGCCTCTCGGCGTCTTTGCCGTCCTCGGCAATCACGACCACTGGTACGACGGACCGCGGGTGCGGAGAGCTTTCGAGTCCGCGGGAATCCGGGTGCTTCAGAACGAGAGCGTTCGCGTCCAGGGAAAGGGCTTCGACTTCCGGCTCGTCGGAATCGGCGACCTGTGGGAGGAGCAACCCGACGTCGGCGCCATTCTGGAAGGCCTGCCGGAGGAGGTCCCGGCGATCGCCTTCACCCATAACCCCGACCTGTTCCCCGTGATCACGGACCGCGTCGCGCTGACCCTGGCCGGCCATACTCACGGAGGCCAGGTCGACTTTCCGCTCCTGGGAGCGCCCGTCGTTCCCTCACGGTTCGGCGAGCGCTATGCCCGCGGCCACGTGGTGGAGGATGGCCGCCACCTCTTCGTGACCTCCGGCCTCGGGACCAGCATCCTGCCGGTGCGGTTTCGCGTCCCGCCGGAGATCGCCATCCTCCGCATCGTAAGCGCGGTCAGCTCGCCTCCGCCGGCGGAGCTTGCCCGTTTCCGCTCTCGATGGAGCTCTTCGAAGACGTCCGCTCCAGCCCCGCGCCCGCAACCCGCTCGATCTTCACCCGGGTGATGCGAAGGTTGTCCATCTCGATCACCTCCAGGCGATAGGGCCCGAGAGTCACCTGGTCGCCGACGATGGGAATGCGGCCGAGCTCCTTCAGCACCAGACCGCCGACGGTGCGCACGTCGCCCTCCTCGTCGCTCACCAGATCGGGAAACATCTCCTCGACCTCGTTGAGAGGAAGCCCGCCGTCGACGATGGTCTCCCCGCCGCGGCGCTCGACCTCGAGCTCCGTGTCGTCGAACTCGTCGCGGATCTCCCCCACCAGCTCCTCGAGCACGTCCTCGAGGGTCACCACTCCGGCGACTCCGCCGTACTCGTCCACCACGATCGCCATCAGGGTGTGGGTCGCCTGGATGGTTCGCAGGAGGGCGTCGATCGAGGCCCTCTCGGGCACGAACAGCACCGGGCGCTTGATCGACTGCAACACGCTCCCGGTCCGCTCCGCCGCGCCTTCCACGGTGATGGTGATGAAGTCCTTGATGTGGATCATGCCGATGACGTTGTCGGCGCTCCCCTCCGCCAGAGGGTAGCGGGTGTGCTGCTGCCCCCGAACGATCGCGAGGTTCTCGGCGATCGACTTGTTCACGAAGAGGCACACCATGTCGACCCGCGGGGTCATGATCTCCGCCACCTCACGCTCGGAGAAATCGATCACGTTCTCCAGCAGGCGCCGTTCGGTCGCGTTGAGGACGCCGTGCGCGTGGCTCGCTCCCACGATCATCCTCAGCTCCTCGGAGGAGTGCGCCTGCTCCGTCTCGTTCAACGGCTCGATCCCCACCAGCCGCAGAATCCAGTTCGCAGTGCCGTTCAAGGCGACGATCGGCACGTACATCAACCAGTAGAAGGCGCGCAGCGCCGGAGCGAGCCAGAGCGAAGTGCTCTCGGGCTTTCGGATCGCGAGCGATTTGGGCGCGAGCTCGCCCAGGACGATATGCAGGAACGAAATGAAGAGGAACGCCACCGTGAAGGCGATGGTATGGACCAGCGTCGGGTTCTCGACGCCCGCGGCCCGGAGCGTCGGCTCGATCAGGCGCGCTACCGCGGGCTCGCCGATCCAGCCGAGGCCGAGAGACGAGAACGTGATCCCGAGCTGGCAAGCGGACAGATAGGCGTCGAGGTGGGCGATGACGTTCTGCGCCGCGACCGCGCGCCAGTCGCCCTGCTCGGCGAGCTCCCGGATTTTCGTGGAGCGGACCTTGACGATCGCGAACTCCGCCGCCACGAAGAAGCCATTCAGGAGGACCAGAAGGAACGCCGCCCCGAGCAACAGGACTTGTGTCATATGGCCGAATGATCCTATCCCATCCCCGCCCGCGCCGGGCGCCCCCGGGTCCTCCACCCTGTGCTAGCATGGCCGGTCTCATCGGATGGGCGGCTTTCCCATGCTCGATCTCGCGGGACTTCCTCGCGGTGCTCTCGCCGGCGCGCTCCAGTACAACCTGGAGCATCTCCAGTCCCTCCCGAAGGTCTACGACCACTTCCTCGCGTCAGTAGCGACCCATCTGCAGGCGGACGCCGCCTGGCTCCGTCGGACGCTCCGGGAGAACCGCCCGGTGCGCGAAGGCTACCAGCTCGGTTCGCCGAGACATCGCGACGAGGCCCTCATCGAGCGCTTTCTCAGGCAGGAGCGGCCCCAGATTCCGCGGAGGCTCCTTCTCTCGCCTCTGCCGCTCGACGCGATGGTCGATCGCATCTTCGCGCACGCAGCCGGTCGGCCCTCGCGGACGACGTGACGATGCTCCTGGTCGAGCGCACCGCTACTTGAGGAAGTAGCCGGTGCGCGCCCTCACGTCGGCGCGAATGCCGCGGGCGAGACGCACTTCGAGGCGGTGCCACCCCGGAGCGGCTTCGGCAGGCTCGTAAACCAGGAGATACCGGCGCCGCATGAGGTCGAGCACCTCATGGAAGGCCGCTGAAAGATCGGCGGTGTACGGAAGAGATATCACCTGCCCTCCGGTGGCTCCAGCCACGGCCTCGAGAAGCAATCGGCCGCTCTCATCAGCGGCACTCTCGGCGAAAACCGCGGGACGGGACTCCGTGGCCTCGATGGACAATCCTGCGCCGGTCGTGGCCCTGACCACGAAGACAACGGCCTCGGACCGCTCGGCGGCCTTCGTAAGCTCGCGGGCCGAGAGCCAGCTCGCGTTGTCGTCGCCGTCCGAGAAGAGCAGCACCATCGGCTGCCCGCTTCCCTCCTCGACGTAGAGGAGTGAGGCATAGAGCGCATCGAGAAGCGCAGTCCCCCCGAGGCCGCCGAGACGCTCCAGAGTCCGGGAAGCGCGCGTGTGGTCGACCGTCAAGGGTTGGTTCAGGCGATAGCGTGTACCGAACCCAAGGACCGCCACCTCGTCTTCATCCGCGAGATACTCGATGAAGACGTGCGCCGCGTTCTGGAGACGAGCGAGCTTGTCGCCTCGAACGCTCGCGCTCCCGTCCAGGACGAAAGCGACGCTCAACGGATGTTGCGTCGAGATCAGACTCACGTCCCGCTGAAGCGCGCCGTCGTCGTAGACCTCGAAATCTTCGGCTCGCAGTTCGTCGACTGGCCTCCCGTCCCGGGTGACGAAAACATCCACGAACACCCGGCTCGCCTCTGTGCGAAACCTGAGATTCGGCGAAGGCTGAGCGCCGCCAACGAGAGCGGCGGCGAGGACGGCGAGAATCATGGAAGCCTTCCCCGTAGTGCCTGCCACCGTTGGTCGTGGCTCGCCGAGTCGGCCATCAGATACCGCTGAAAGCTGTCCGGGGCCGGGATGTCGGTCGCGCGAGAGAAACCGGGCTCGAGCGCCGCCCGGGCGTCGTCCAGACGGC
>DAISKN010000282.1:0-8473 GCA_036820975.1 Acidobacteriota bacterium
CAACCCCTCGGACCTGGCGGAAAAAGTCGCGGGGGTGTACCTGGGAAGCGAGATGACGCCCGAGGAGACGCCGGATCCCGTGAACTTCCTGACGCTCTCCGATACCGAGCTCCGGTCTCGCGAGGGAGTTTACTGGAACCGCGCCGCCGGGGAGTATCTCTTCGTCACGGCGAAGGACGGAGCGCTTCGTTTGGACGGCTCCCCTGTTTCCTTCCGCCCCATGACCGCGACCCGATTCGTCGCGGAGTCCTCGTCTTCGGTCGAGCTTACGTTCGAAGGAGCCAACCTCTCGTTCCGGCGACGCGAGGAAACGGAGACCTTCACTCGGATCGATCCCTGGAAGCCCACGTCGTCGGACCTGGAGGGGTTTCGGGGGCGTTACCGCAGCGAGGAAATTGCCGGCTCGATCGAGGTCGACGTGGCGGGAGGCGCCCTCCTCCTCCGGCATCGAACGATTGCAGCCGATCCGTTGAAGCCGACGCGTCCCGACTCGTTCTACCTGGACGGCTTGATTCTGACCTTCACCCGCGGCGCGAACCGCCAGGCCGAAGGCTTCACTCTCGATATGGGGCGGGTCAAGGGAATCGCCTACTCGAAGGAGCGCTAGCCGCCGCCTTCAGTTCCACTTGAGGCCGCGGAGCTGGTCGAGGTTCACGTTTCCGCCGCTCAGGACCAGGGCCACTTTGGTGCCCGCGGGGAGCTTCACGATTCCCTGAAGAAGCGCCGCGACCGGGGCGGCCGCCGCGCCCTCCACCACCACCTTCGCGTGCGACATCGTCCAGACCACCCCCTCGAAGATCTGCTCGTCGGGGAGGGCCACCAGCTCGTCGACGAACCGGCGCACGACCTCGAACGTGGTCGCGCCCACGCGCTTCACCCGAAGACCGTCGATGACGCAATCCACCCGATCGAGCGTGACGAGGTGCCCTTCCTCGACGCTCCGCTTCATACCCGGAGCTCCCGAAGATTCGACGCCGATGATCCGAATCTTCGGGTTCAGGTTCTTCAATGCCATGGTGACCCCGGAGATGAGACCCCCACCGCCGATGGGCACTATCGCCGCCTCCACCTCGGGCCAGTCCTGGTGGATCTCGAGGCCGAGCGTTCCCTGGCCCGCGATGAGCTCCTCGTCGTCGAAAGGGTGGATGTAGGTCAGACCCTCGCTCTCGACCAGCTCCTTGGCCTTCTCGTTGGCTTCGTCCCAGATGGTGCCGTGAAGAACGACCTCGGCTCCATAGCCGCGGGTGGCCGCGACCTTGGAGGGCGTCGCGTTCTCCGCCATCACCACCACCGCCCGGATTCCGTGAATCCGCGCGGCGAGAGCCACTCCCTGGGCATGGTTTCCCGCGGAGGAGCAGATGACACCCCGCCGCTTCTGCTCCTCGCTCAGAAAGGCGAACTTGTTGAGGGGACCGCGGATCTTGTACGAGCCCGTCCGCTGGAACATCTCCGCTTTCAGCCGCACGTCGAAACCGGTGCGCTCGCTCAGAAGACGCGACGTCAGTAGAGGTGTGTGGTAAGCGTGACGCGCCACGCGCTCGTGCGCGGCCTCGAATACCTCGCGGGACAATGGAATCATGGAGCAACCTCATCTTTTTTGAACAACCAGAGAAACATCTGCAGAAGCTCTCCCTTCCCGTCAGCCCCGGGGAGAATTCGGAACGGGATCGCCGGCCGGTTGCCCGGAGGCTGCGCGAGGTAGAGATCGGTTCCACGCCTGGTGACGGGCGTCCTCTCGATCGTGTCCTCCGAGAATGCCGCGGCGAGAGCCAGGAAGAGGGCCTTCATGGCTTCCAGAGCTTCTGCATCTCGTCGTCGAGCCCGGTCATCTCCCAGCGAATGAGAGACACCGGGATCACGCCGGAGGCGAGGAACTCGTCGAAAAACCGGCGGAGCCGGAAATCCTCGCCGAGCTTCTGAGCGCGATCCGCGAGGAGCTTCTCGATGTGAATCTTTCCGATGACGTAGCTCGTTCCGTAGCCGGGCTGCTGCAGGTAGAGCTCCTCGTCGAACCAGACGGTGGCGCCATCTTTCGGGAGCCACCCTCGCGGCGTCCACTCCGCCGCGTAATCCACGGCCTCCTCGAGCGTCATCCGGTTCGCGTGCATCTCGAGGTCGCCCATGGCCCGGGCGGCGCGATTGGCGAGCATCACGTAGATGAGCTCCTGCGCTCTCGGCCGCTCGTCGAAGAGCCCGGCGTGGAGGAGGATCTCTTCGAATCCGGTGGCGAAGCCTTCCGCGCGGCTGTCCCAGAGATTGTAGAGCGAAGGCGCCCTTCGGATGGGGCTTTCGTGCGGCTCACGCTCCATCCGGGCGAAGTCGAACCAGTGGGTTCCATGGGTCCGCATCGCGAGGGAATCGCGGTAGTCCACGTTGGCGAAGAAATCGACCCCCGCACCCGGAGGCGAGAACTTCCCGATACGGACCCTCAGGGCCGGGTCCATGTCGTCGTGAACCGTCAGGATTTCTTCGTCCCTCAGGAAATCGATCATCTCGGTCACCGCTTCGTGGAAGCGGCGCCGGTGCTCCTCTTCGTCCCGGGGCATTTCGAGCGCCGGCAGATTGCGATTCCGGTTCTCCAGGAGCTTCAGGTGCGAGAAGGCGCGGCCGAGCTCGCGCTCGAGCAGGACCTTCTGATCCTCCCATCCGTAAGGGACGAGGTGCACGTTCTTCAGGTACCAGTCGTAGTTCTCGATGCCGACCCCGGAGGGACCGGTGACGCTCGGGTACTTCTCCTCGAGCCATCGCGCGAAATCCTCCGTCGCCTCCCGGGCTCTCTCCGCCGCGGGCGCGAGAGCGGGTTGCCGCTCTCGAAGGGTCGCGACGAGCGAGGCAAGAGTCTCGGTCTCGGCGCGTTTCGCGCGGACACCGATACCCCAGAGGTCCCTCGCCTCCCCCACGAGGTTCGTTCTCGCCTGATCGAGAATGGCCGGGATCGCGCCCAGCCTGGATTCGAGCTCTTCGAGCTTCTCCCCGGAAATGGGAAACCGGTACTGCCAGAGCTCGATGGCGCCGGCATGCACCGGTCCCTCGCGCCGGGGGACGTCGGTCTCCGAGGGAAAGACGAGCCGGTAGAAGCCGGGGTTCCGGCTCCAGGGACGAAGGACCCGGTGATCGAAATCGAGGCCGTTCATCTCGGCGCGAACGAGCTCGTAATCCACCTGACGGGCAATCGGCCAGCGGCTGCGATCGATGGCGTCGAGGCGGCGCCGGAAAGGCTCGAGCCCTCGCATCTGCTCCGCCATCGCCTTCGCGGTGTAGTCGGGAACTCCGTTCTCGACGAGCGGCGACTGGAATGCCCGCCACTCCTCGAAGAGACGGACCAGGTCCTCGTACTCGTCGCTCGCGGAAGGGCCCGCCGTCGAGAGAAGAAGCGCGGCGGTGAGCTCCGGCAGGGACTTCATCGATCGGCATTGTACAGTGAGAGCGCTCCTCTCGTAGAATCCCGCCTCATGAAGGCACGCCTTTATCCCCTCGTCCTCGGTTCCCTCCTGCTCTCCTCCGCCGCGGGCGCGCAGCACGGCACGCGGGAGGGTGAGTGGCACTACTACGGCGGGGATCTCGGAAGCACCCGCTACGCGCCCCTCGATCAAATCGACGGGACGAACGCCGGGAAGCTCGAGATCGCCTGGCGCTGGGAGGCGCGAAACCTCGGGCCCCGCCCCGACTTCAACTTCCGCGCCACGCCCATCATGGTGGGAGGGGTCCTCTACACCACCGCGGGCTCGCGCCGGAGCGCGGTGGCCATCGACGCCGCGACGGGGGAGACGCTCTGGATCTACCGCTTCGACGAAGGCGAGCGCGGAAAGACGGCCCCTCGGCAGACCTCGGGGCGAGGCGTCTCCTACTGGACCGACGGGATGGAGGAGCGAATCATCTTCCTCACCCCCGCGTACTTCATGATCGCCCTCGACGCCAAGACCGGACGCCCGTTCCCCGACTTCGGCCTCGACGGCGTCGTCGATCTGAAGGAAGGCCTCGATCGTCCCGTGGACTTGCTGAAGGACCCCATCGGCTCGAGCTCGCCCGCGATCATCGTCGGCGACGTGGTCGTCATGGGGGCCGCTCTTCCCTCGGGAGGACAGCCGCCCACGAAGGAGATGCCCGCCGCCCACGTCCGCGGCTACGACGTCCGCACCGGCAAGAGGCTATGGATCTTCCACACCGTTCCCGACCCGGGAGAATTCGGCAACGACACCTGGGAGAACGACTCCTGGCGCTACACGGGAAACACCGGCGTCTGGACCACGTTCTCCGCCGATCCCGACCTGGGCTATGTCTATCTCCCGACGGAAGACCCGACGGGGGACTACTACGGCGGCCACCGCCTCGGGGACAACTTGTTCGGGCAGAGCATCGTCTGTCTGGACGCCAGGACCGGAAAGCGAGTCTGGCATTACCAGCTCGTCCACCACGACATCTGGGACTACGATCTCCCCGCGGCGCCGGTCCTCGCCGACATCCGCGTCGACGGCCGCGACATCGCCGCCTTGGCGGTTCCCACGAAGCAGGGATTCGTCTTCGTTTTCGATCGCAAGACGGGGGAGCCGGTATGGCCGATCGAGGAGCGGCCGGTGACCCAATCGGACGTGCCGGGGGAAAGGACCTCTCCGACGCAGCCGTTTCCCACGAAGCCCGCTCCCTTCGAGAGGCAGGGAGTCTCCGAGGACGACCTCATCGACTTCACCCCGGAGCTGAAGAAGGAAGCGGTCGAGATCGCCTCGACGTACCGCCTGGGCCCGCTCTTCAACCCGCCGTCCCTGGTGACGGAGACGAAGAAAGGGACCCTATCGCTTCCGGGCTCTCAAGGCGGAGCCAACTGGCCGGGCGCCGCCTTCGATCCCGAGACCGGAATCCTTTACGTCGGCTCCTCGACCGACTCCGCGGTCCTGGGGCTCATCCACGACCCCAAGACCTCGAACATGGACTACATCCAGGGCCGTCGCCTCAAGCTCCCCGAGGGAGGAGGTCCTCAGGGTCTCCCGCTCTTCAAGCCCCCGTGGGGACGGATTACCGCCATCGACCTGAACACCGGCGAGCACGTCTTCATGATCCCGAACGGCGATCCTCCGGACTACGTCATGAGCCATCCCGCGCTCGCGGGCGTGACGCTTCCGCGCACCGGAAGGCCGGAGCGGGCCGGTCTTCTCGTGACCAGAACACTCCTCTTCGCCGGCGAGGGCGGCGGACTCTTCGGAATGTACGGAGGCGGCGGCCGGATGCTCCGCGCGCACGACAAGAAGACGGGCGAGATCCTCGCCGAGATCGAGCTTCCCGCGAATCAGACGGGGGTTCCCATGACGTACATGCTGAACGGAATCCAATACCTCGTCGTCGCCGTCGGGGCTTCGGATCACCCGGCGGAGCTCGTGGCGCTCCGTCTTCCGCCGGAAAAGGCCGAAAAGCGCTGAGGCCTCTCAGAACAGCGTGTAGATGAACGGCGCGGCGCCGCTTCCTCCGAGAAAGACCAGGGCTCCCAGGATCAGCAGCACGAGCAGAATGGGAAGAAGCCACCACTTCTTGTTCTGGACGAGAAAGTCCCAGAACTCCCCGGGGAGGCTCCGCCGCCGCGCCTGCGCCAACTCTCTTACGTCTTGCTCTTCTTTCATGGCTCAGAACTGCTTGAAGTAATCCTCTTTGCTCGCGACCTTTGGAAGATCGACCCAGTAGCTCGGCCGATCGGGCTCGAAACCCCTCGCGAGAGGATCGCGTCCCAGGACCCGGAACAGGAGCCCCACCGGCGTCAGCACCCCGAAGAAGAGTACCGCGAGCGCGACGTGGGATACCATGAATCCCATGGGGTAGGAGACGAGGCTCAGGGCGACGAAGAGCGGCCGGTTCCCGGCGGGCCAGAGGAGCGAGAACACGAGCGACAAAGCCCCCAGCGCCAAGAGCGGGAGCTGCCCCCGGCCCAGGAGGAACGAAAGAGCCGGAAACGCCACCGCGGCGATCCACCCGAACTGCCGCAGCTGACGAACGGACGGCCGGAGCTGGAGGGAAACGAGCATCCGTGCCTCAGTCCAGCTCGAACCGCGCGAGGTGGCCTTCGGCGTCCACCCGGCCCGCCCGGGGCTGGTCCTCCTTCATTAATAGAAACCTCCCCAGCACCAGGGCGTCGATGTTCGTGGCCATGAAACAGCGGTAGGCGTCCTCCGGGGAGCAGACGATGGGCTCGCCACGGACGTTAAAGCTGGTATTGATGAGGATCGGGCAGCCGGTCTTTTCCCAGAATTTCGTAAGGATGCGGTGCAATCTCGGGTTGCGCTCGCGGTCGACGGTCTGGACCCGGGCAGAATAATCGACATGGGTAATCGCCGGCACCACCGACCGCGGCTCCTTGAGCTTTTCGAGGCCGCGGGCCCCGTTTCCGCGCGCGGGAAGACGCCGATCGGGTCGAAGCGGGGCGACCAGGAGCATGTAGGGGCTCTCCTCGGAAGGGCGCATCTCGAAATATGAGCTCGCCTCCTCTCGCAGCACCGCGGGCGCGAACGGGCGAAAGGACTCGCGGAACTTGATCTTGAGGTTCATCACCGACTGCATTTTCGGCGACCGAGGGTCTCCCAGAATGGAGCGGCTTCCGAGCGCGCGCGGCCCGAACTCCATCCGGCCGTCCACGTGCCCCAGCACTTTCTCGGCCGCCAGGAGATCCGCGACCTCCGCCGCAAGGGCCTCCTCCGTTTCGAAGCCACGGTACGAAGCTCCCACGGAATCGAGGAACCAAAGGAGCGATGCTTCGTCGAAGCCGGGGCCGAGAAGGGATCCTTTCTGATAGTCGCCGGTCTCGAGCGCCTTTCGAGGCTTCTCCAGGAGCTGATACCACACAAAGAGAGCGGCGCCGAGGGCGCCCCCCGCGTCTCCGGCGGCAGGCTGGATCCAGATGCTCTTGAATGGCCCTTCCCGCGCGATGCGGCCATTGGCAACGCAGTTCAGCGCCACGCCGCCGGCTAGGACCAGGTTCTCGGCGGACGTGACCTCGTGAGCGTACCGCGCGGCGCGGAGCAGGATGTCCTCGGTCACCGCCTGAATCGACGCCGCAAGGTCCATCTCCCTCTCGGTGAGCGGAGCTTCCCGGCCTCGAGGAGGCCCGCCGAAAAGAAGCGCGAACTTTTCCGAAGTCATCACCTCCGCGCGGCAGTAGGCGAAGTAGGACATGTCCATCCGGAAGGATCCGTCGGGCTTCAGGTCGATGAGCTTCTCGAGGATGAGGTCCCGGTACTTCGGCTCTCCGTAGGGGGCGAGTCCCATCAGCTTGTACTCGCCGCTATTGACCTTGAAGCCGCAGAAGTAGGTGAAGGCGGAGTAGAGAAGCCCGAGCGAGTGCGGAAAGCGGAGCTCTTTCAGGAGCTCGATGCGGTTGCCCTCGCCGAGACCGATGCTTCCCGTCGACCACTCCCCCACCCCATCGAGCGTGAGGATGGCGGCGCGCTCGAAGGGCGAGGGGAAGAATGCGCTCGCCGCGTGGGACTCGTGATGCCGGGTGAAGACGTAGCGGCCCCGGTAGCGGCCGTCGAGCCCCCGGTCGAGCTCGCGCGGAGTGTGGAGCTTCTCGTGAAGCCAGAGCGGAAGCCCCTTGAGGAAGAGCTTGTATCCCCTCGGGGCATAGGCGATGTAGGTCTCGAGGATGCGGTCGAACTTCAAGAGAGGCTTGTCGTAGAAGGCCACGAAATCCAGATCCTCGGCGCGGATCGAAGCCTCCGAGAGGCAGTAGTCGACGGCGTTGCCGGGAAACCCGTGGTCGTGCTTCTTACGGGTGAACCGCTCCTCCTGGGCCGCGGCCACGATGTCGCCGTCGCGGACCAGACAGGCGGCGCTGTCGTGGTAGAAGGCGGAGATTCCCAGGATATTCATCTCGAGAAGAGGATCGTACGGGGCGAAAAGAGGCGGGTCAAACCCCTCCTTTCTCGAGACCGCGGGGCTTAGATCTCCTTCCGTTCCTCTTCCTGGTCCCGGCTTTCTGGCTTGCCTGTCGTGTCGTATGCGTCGGGAAGCGCCGTCGGAAAGAAGAGGAGATTCCCCTTGCGAACGGATACCGCGACTCTAGTTTTCTTTTTCTTCCTCGACGTGGGTTCGAGAGCTCCCAGCTCCGGAGGCTCCTTCCCTGATTCCCGCGCCGCCGACATAAAGCGCCTCCATCCTCCCCCCTGGAACTTCACTCGGTCCCGGTCTTCGACCTGGTGGTCTCGTACCGTTCGTGCAGAAAGGCAACGATATCGATGAGGTTCTGAACGGTCATGGACTCGTTCAGATTGGCCATCCGCGAGCCGTTCCCGCTCTCAATCCGCTCCGCTTCGCCTGCGGGGTACAGGTGCGCGGAAGGATTGACGATCGAGGTCAAGAGCTCGCCGTCCGAGGGCTCTCTCATCCCGAGCCCGCCCAGCTTGACCCCGGTGGCGGGATTCGCGACCGGCCGAGGAAGATCGTCCTCCAGCCCCGCCACTTCGTGGCAGCTGGAACAACGGAGCGCGACGAAAGC
>DAISKN010000283.1:0-8471 GCA_036820975.1 Acidobacteriota bacterium
GAGCGAACCTCAGGAAGCCACGCTCAAAGCGGACTACCAGGAGCAGGTCGCGAAAGGCCACGCGAGAGCCGAAGGCTACGTCGACCTCCGCTCCGGCGACGTCCACATCACCGCCGATGTTGTCGAGTTCTGGGACGAGGAAATGCGGGTGATCGCCGAGGGCAACGTCGTCTACGAGCAGGGAGACCAGAAAATCATCGCCACCCGCATGGAAGCGGACCTCAATACCAAGACCGGCCGGTTCTTCAACGCCCACGGACGAGCCGGAGCCGACCTCTACTTCTACGGGGACATCATCGAAAAGGAGTCCGAGGACGTCTACGTGATCGAGGGGGGCGCCTTCACTTCCTGCGCCCAGCCGAATCCCCGGTGGCAGTTCACCGCGGGCAAGGCCCGCTTGAAGCGGGACCACCACGTCGCTCTCCACCATCCTCTGTTGAAGCTCAAGTCGCTCCCGGTCTTCTACGCTCCGTTTCTCTACTACCCCATCGACGAGCAGGGACGCGCCACGGGATTCCTCCTCCCGCAGATCGGGAACTCCTCCCTCAAGGGGTTCATCTTCGACCAGGGGTTCTTCTGGGCCATCAGCCGCTCCATGGACGCCACCTTCACTTACGAGCGTTTCTCCCAGGTGGGAAACGGGGGCTCCGTCGAGTATCGCTACATCGCCAGCGAGGCTTCCCGCGGCCAGGTGGACACGTTCGTGCTCAACGATTCCGCGACCGGCCAGCGCGACTACACCATCGTCGGCGCCGCCAATCAGGAGCTCCCGGGCGGTTTCCGCGCGGTGGCGCGAGTCGATTATTTCTCGAGCTTCGACTTCCAGCAGAGCTTTCAGGAGAACTACGATCGCGCCACCCAGAGGTCGAAGCGGGCCTCGGCGACGATCTCGAAGGCTTTCAAGCAGTACAACCTGCGGGTCCTGCTCGACCGCAACGACACCTCGTTCGGCGACACCGTCGCGGTGCGCGAGGTGCTGCCCCAGATCAGTTTCGGCGGACGGGCGACCCGCGTCGGGCCGACGCCGATCCTGTTCGCGTTCGACTCCGAAGTGGTTTCGCTCGCGCGCACCAATCGAGACCAGCTCATCGAGTACCAGCGCTTCGACGTGGCCCCCACGGTCTCCTATCCATTCACCGGCCTCAGCTACCTCACGTTCCGCACGAGCGTCACCGCGCGATACACGCACTACACCTCGTCGCAGACCGCCTCCGGCGGCTTCAACGAGGAAGAGCCCGTCGACCGGCGCTTCGTCGAGACGGCCTTCGACATGCGGGGTCCGACGTTCGCCCGCATCTTCAACACTCCCGACAACGGCTACGCCGCGCGCTTCAAGCATGTGATCGAGCCGCAGATGGTCTGGAGCTACCGCAGCCGCGTCGAGGACTTCGAGCTCCTTCCCAAGTTCGACGGCAACGACTATCTCCCCGGGACCAACCAGGTGGCGTTCTCCCTCGTGAACCGATTCCTGGCGAAGCGGATGGTCGACGGAAAGGAACAGCCCAATCCGACGGAGATGCTCACCTGGGTGCTCTCGCAGAGGTATTTCGTCGACGCCAACGCCTCGCTCTACGACCCGCAGTTCTCGACTCCCTATTTCACCGCCGACGGCACCCCCAGCAACTACTCGCCCATCACCTCCCGCGTGAATTTCCGGCCGTCGCGATCGCTCACCGCGAACTGGAACCTCGACTACGACATCAACTTCAAGGCCGTGCGCTCGGCCAGCACCGCGGGAAACTACTCCGGGAACTGGGGGTCGGTCCGCGGAGTCTGGACGCGGAGGAACATCCCCGACCGCGACATCGTGAGGTCGAGCTTCCGCGTGGGCGGGACCATCAACGTGACTTCGGGGCTGCGCGCGAACCTCGAGAGCAGCTACGACTGGTCGCTCAAGATCCTGCGGCACATGCGCGCGGGCTTCGAGTACAACGTGCAGTGCTGCGGCTTCCAGTTCGACTACAACCGCTACAACTTCGGCGGCTACCGCAACGAGAACACCTTCCGCTTCGGAATCACCCTGGCGAACGTGGGAAGCTTCGGGACGTCGCTCGGCGGCACCAATACGGACTATTACTGAGCCGTGAGGATTCTGATCACCGGCGCCGGGGGTCTGGTGGGAGGGCTGGTGTCGCGCCTGGGAGCCTCCCGGCACGAAGTGCTCGGCCTCGATCGTGCCCGGCTCGACGTCGTGAACCGGGACGCCGTACTCCGGGTGTTCCGGGAGTTTTGCCCCCGAGCCGTGCTAAACTGCGCGGCCTACACCGATGTCGACGGCGCCGAGCGCGCGCCCGAAGAAGCCCTGGACGTCAATGCCACGGGCGCCCGGGTGGTCGCCGAGGCCGCGCGAGAGGTCGAGGCCCTGGTTCTGTATGTCAGCACCGACTACGTTTTCGATGGGGAGGCCGCGGCTCCGTACCGCGAGGATGAGCCCCCTCGTCCGCTTTCGAGCTATGGAAGGTCGAAGCTCGAAGGCGAGCGGGCGGTGGCCGAAGCCTGCCCCGAGGACCACGTCATCGTGAGGACAGGCTGGCTCTACGGACCGGGAAAGGGCTTCGTCGATTGGGCGCGGGAGCGGCTCCGTCGGGGCGAAGAGCTTCCGCTGGTTTTCGACCAGCAGGGCTCACCGACGAACGCGGGAGAGCTCGCGGCGGCGATGCTGACGCTGGTCGAGCAGAACCAGCGCGGCCTCTTTCATTTCGTCAACCGGGGCGAGGCGAGCTGGCTGGATCTGGGAAAGGCGATCGCGGAAGATCTGGGGTTGTCCCCCGCCGGGATCCGGGCCATCCCGGCGGCCGATCTGAATCGTCCCGCGCTTCGACCGCGCTACTCGGTCCTCTCGGTCGAGCGTTTCGAGGAGTCGACGGGCCGAGCCGTCACCGGCTGGAGGGAAGCCCTCCGCCGTTACCTTGCCTAGGCGCGATAGGAGTCGATTCTTGCGTTCACTGATTACCGGTATCACCGGCTTCGCCGGAAGCCACCTGGCGGAGTACATCCTCTCCGAGCATCCCGGAACCGAGGTCTACGGCACCCAGCGTTGGCGCAGCCGGACCGAGAACATCCGGGGCATCGAATCGAAGATCCAGCTTCTGGAGTGCGACCTCCGCGACCAGAGCTCGGTCACCGGGCTCATCGACCGGGTCCGGCCGGACCGCATCTTCCACCTCGCGGCGCAGAGCTTCGTCCCTTCGTCCTGGAACGCGCCCGCGGAATCCCTGACCACGAACATCCTCGGGCAGCTCAACCTCTTCGAAGCGGTTCGCGCCGCCGGCATCGATCCCTGGATCCAGATCGCCTGCTCGAGCGAGGAGTACGGCCTGGTGCACCAAGACGAGCTCCCCATCCGGGAGACCAACCCTCTGCGGCCCCTTTCCCCTTACGCGGTCAGCAAGGTGGGTCAGGACTATCTCGGCTATCAGTATTTCAAGAGCTTCGGGACCAAGGTCGTCCGCACGCGGGGCTTCAACCACGACGGTCCGCGCCGCGGAGACGTCTTCGTTTCGTCGAACTTCGCGAAGCAGCTGGCGGCGATCGAAAAGGGCAGGAAGCCCCCGGTGATCCACGTCGGAAATCTGGAAGCCCGCCGGGACTTCACCGACGTCCGGGACATGGTGCGCGGCTACTGGCTCGCCCTCGACGGCGGCTGCGAGCCGGGCGAGGCCTACAACATCTGCACCGGCAAGGACTACTCGATCCAGCAGGTCCTCGACGAGCTCATCCGGATGTCGAGCATCGAAGTCGAGGTTCGGGAGGATCCCGAGAGGCTCCGTCCTTCGGACGTGCCCGTGCTTCTCGGCGACAACTCCAAGTTCCGGAAGGCCACGGGTTGGGAGCCTTCGATCCCGTACGAGCGAACGCTGCGCGACATGCTCGAGTACTGGAGAGCGGAGCGCGACTGAGTGCGCTCGCTGGTCACGGGAGCCGCCGGCTTCGTCGGGCGCCATCTCGTGGCGCACCTTCTATCCCGAGGCCACGAAGTCGGAGGTCTTGTTCATCCTTCGGACGGAGGACCGGGGTCCCTCGGGCCTCGGGTGGATGTGTTTCCGCTCGATATCCTCGATGAGGCGGCGCTCGGGGCCGCCCTCCAAGCCTTCGCCCCGGAAGCAGTCTTCCATCTCGCGGCCTTCTCGAACCCGGAGGGATCGTGGAAAGAGGCGCGGCGAACGCTCGAGATCAACATCATCGGCGCTCACAACCTCCTGTCGGCGTCGAAGGAGACCGGGCGCAAGCCGCGGGTTCTGCTCGTGGGCTCGGCTCAGCAGTACGGGGACGTCCCGGCGCAGGACCAGCCGATAGGAGAGGATCGCGAGCAGAGGCCGCTCACACCGTATGCCGTGAGCAAGACTTCGCAGGAGCTCCTGGGGCGCCGCTCGGTCTGGTCCGAAGAGCTTCCGGTGTACGTCACCCGATCTTTCAACCACACGGGACCGGGGCAATCCGACGGCTACGTCTCTTCGAGCTTCGCCCGGCAGGTGGCGGAGGTGGAGAGGGGAGCTCGAGAGCCCCTCATCCGCGTGGGGAATCTGGGAGCGAAGAGGGACTTCACCGACGTCCGCGACGTCGCCGCCGCCTACCTGCAGATCGTGGAGAGAGGGCAGCCGGGTCGGCCGTACAACGTCTGCCGGGGCGAGGCGGTCTCGATCCGCGAGGTGCTGGACGAGCTCGTTCGCCTGTCCCGGGTTCCCGTCGAGGTCGTCGTCGATCCCGGGCGATACCACGCTCTCGACGCCTCGTTGATGGTCGGCGATCCGACCCGGCTCAAGACCGACACCGGCTGGTCCCCGCAGTACTCCCTCCGCGAAACCCTCGGCGACCTGCTCGACGACTGGCGCTCGAGGCTGTGAATGGGGAAGAGAACTTCTTCGTTCTTGTTCCTTCCCATGGGAAGCGAGGACTGAAGTATTGGGATTGCGCCGGGCGGCGATCGTAACCGGTCTCATCGTCTCGGCCGCCCTCTTGCTCCGCTGGCCCATCGCCTCTCACGACGTCGAGCACTACATCGGTCCCGACGAGGGCGAGGTCGTCGAGAACGTGCTCGAGATGGTCAAGACCCGGGACTTCGATCCGCGGCACCCGGGCTACCCGGGCCTTCATTTCTATCTGCAGCGGATTGCGGTAGAGCTCGGCCTCCTCGTCGACGGACGCTCGGTTCCGGAGATTCCGCGCGAACGTTTCTACCTCGGAGCCCGGCGACTCACTCTCGCCGCTGGAGTCGCCACCGCCGCCGTGGTTTTCGCCTGCGGTCTTCGTTTCCTTTCTCCCTGGGGCGCGGGGCTGGCGGCGGCTCTGACCGCGCTTTCCCCCCTCGCTTTCCGCGAATCGGCGGTCGTCAACCCCGACCTGATGCTCGGCCTCTTCGCCGCCATCTCTCTTCTCGCGGCCCTCCGACTTCAGGAATCGCCTTCACCGCGCCGGTACCTCCTGGCCGGGATCGCGGTGGGTCTGGCGGCCGCGGTGAAGTACACCGGGGCGTTCACCATCGTTCCCTATGCGACCGCGGCGTTGCTGGCTCGCGGCGACGGGAAGAGCCGCCGATGGGCTCTCGCCGGGCTTCTGGCGGCTCTCGCCGCTTTCGCCGTGGCGAGCCCCTACACTTTCGTGAAACTCCTGGAAACCGCGGGCGGAATCGAGAGACATTTCGGATACTACCGGGCGAGCGACAGGAACGCCGCGCTCGAGGTCCTGCGCTCGCTCGCGGCGCGTGGGGTCGGGCTCGTGGCAGCCTTCCTCGCGGCCGCAGGAGCCGCGTCCGCGCTCTGGACCCGGGAGCCGGGACGGCTCGTGGTGCTCGGCTTTCCCGCCGCTTATCTCCTGGTGTTCGCGTTCTTCGACCGGGCCTTTCCGCGTCACGCGCTTCCGCTCCTCCCTGCCATAGCACTTCTCGCCGCGGCCCTCGTCCCGCGGGCCGCCTCTTCGGTCCGTTGGGCGCTGGCTCTCGTCCTCCTCGCCGGGCCCGCCCTCGGAAGCTTCGATCTCTGGAAGCGAACCGGACGACCGTCTCCAGCCGATCGCGCGCTCGCCTGGGCGGATTCGACGCTTCCCGAGGGAAGTCGCGTTCTCCAGGATCAGTGGACGCCGCGACTCGACCCCGCGCGGTTCCGGGTCCATCGGATACGCGTCGAGGAACAGGTTTTCCCCGGCAACTTCGACTGGGTCTTCTACTCGGGCTATCCGCCGGGGATCGACGTCTCCCGCCTTCCGGAAGTCCGGGAGTTCCCGACGGGCGACGGCCTGGGAGCGGCCATCACCGTGCATCGTGTGCCGGAGCGCGCCGTCCTCATGGGGACGACGCTGCCCGAACAGGCCCCTTCGGTCGCGCTCGGCGCGGGGGAGCTTCCCTACTTCGGCGATGGTTTCGATCCGCCGCGTCCGGGCGCCTTCGGAACCGAGCGCCTGTCTCGCGGCGAGACCTCGGAGATCTTCTTCGTCCTGCCCGCGGCGACGGAGCCCTCCGGTATCGAGGTCGAGCTCATGATGGCGGCGGTGGGGGATGCCGTGGAAGTCGCCGTCAATGTGAACGGTCGTCCCGCGGGGACCGCCACGGTGCGGGGACCCGAGCCCGAGAGGTCGTCGATGAGGGTGCCGGCGGAGGAGCTTCGCCCGGGCCTGAACCGGTTGGTGCTGCGCTACGCGGAGACCGTGAGGCTCTCGCGACGCCACCGCGAGGCGGCCGTCCGCTTCTACGAGCTGCGGCTCACTCGTTACTGAAATCGAGCCCGTCGTCGCTGAACTCGAGCTCGTGTCCCGCGGTGTCCGTTTCCCACGAACCGGAGTCGTCGCCGTCTCCCGGCTCGCCAGGCTTCGTCGTCGGCGCCACCGTGGGGACTCTGGCGGCGGTGGTGGCCTCGCTGGAATCGGAGCCCTCGTGCGGCTCGGTGGAATCGTTGCCGTAGCGGCCGACCACGACGCGGGCGACGCGCAGGAGCGACCCCTTCAGCATGTATCCCGGCTGCAGCTCCTTCAGCACCATTCCGTCCTGAGATTCTTCGGCGACGTCCTCGAGGCCCGCGGCCTCGCTGTGGGTCGGATCGTAAATCTGCCCGCGGACGAAGATCTTCTCGAGCCCCTCTTCTTTCAGGAGCTGGACCAGCCGGGAGCGCACGAGCATGATTCCCTGGAGCACCGAGTCCGGATCGAACGCGTTCTCGATGGAATCGATGGCGCGGTCTAGGTTGTCGAGAACCTCCACGAAGCGCGCGATGAAGTCGCCCTTCGACTGCTCGAATCTCCGCCGCTCCGTCTTTTCTATCCGCGTTCGGAGCTTTTCCGTCTCCTCTTTCTTCCCGCGGTAGGCCTCCATCACCTGCTCGATCTGGCGGTCCTTGTGGTCGAGCTTGGCCCGGAGCGCGCGCAGCTCCTGGACCGTCTCTTCGGGAAGATCGGGGGCCGGCGGCCGCGCCGGCGCGGGAGGCGGCGGAGAAGGCTCGGGGAGCGCGGCGACGCCCGACTCCTCCACGAGCTCGTAGACTTCCGCGGCCTCTTCGGGGATGCGCGAGGCCGGATCTTCGCCGGCTCCGTCGGACTCCGCGGATTCGGGGGTCGGCCGCGGGAGCTTGTCCCTCTGTTTGTCCAAACTTACAGCCCCGTCTTGCCTAGGTAGCGCTGATTGTGTTCCTTAGTGAACGAGAACTCAAATTCAGTTTAACCGAATTCCGCGGATCGCGATAGTGCGTATCCGGCAAGCCCTCCGATTCGCTCCTTTCGATCGAAACCGTTAAGATGGGCTTTCTTCCAGGAGCGCGTCGGTGGGTCACGAACTGCAAGTTTCGCTGAGACAGGCGGATCCGGAGATTGCCTCCGCGATTCTGAACGAGACCCATCGCCAGGGCGACGGTCTCGAGCTCATCGCCTCCGAGAACTTCGTGAGTCTCGCCGTCCTCGAGGCCACGGGATCCGTCTTCACCAACAAGTACGCCGAGGGCTACCCGGGCCGGCGCTACTACGGAGGATGCGAGTTCGTCGACGTGGTGGAGCGGCTCGCGATCGAGCGGGCGAAGAAGCTCTTCTCCGCCGCGCACGCGAACGTTCAGCCGCACAGCGGGACGCAGGCCAACATGGCCGTGTATCTGACCCTTCTCGAACCGGGCGATACCTTCATGGGGATGGACCTCTCCCACGGAGGGCACCTCACTCACGGCCATCCGCTGAATTTCTCGGGACGCCTCTACAAGGTCGTTCCCTACGGAGTCCGGCGGGAGGACGAGCAGATCGACTATGACGTCCTGGCCGACCTCGCGCGACGGCATCGCCCGAAGATGATCCTCGTCGGCGCCAGCGCCTATCCCCGAAGAATCGACTTCGCGCGGTTCCGCGAGGCGGCGGACGAGGTGGGGGCGAAGGTGGTAACCGATATGGCTCACATCGCGGGACTCGTCGCCGGAGGCGCACACGAGAGCCCCATTCCCCACTCGGACTTCGTCACCACCACGACCCACAAGACCCTCCGCGGGCCGAGGGGCGGGCTCATTCTC
>DAISKN010000284.1:0-8460 GCA_036820975.1 Acidobacteriota bacterium
GCATCATCCTCGCCACGGACGGCGATTTCAACGTGGGCGTGTCAGATAACGCCTCAATGGAGCGGCTGGTGGAGGAGAAGCGCGGACTGGGAGTTTATATGACCGTTCTGGGCTTCGGGATGGGAAACATCAAGGATGACAAGATGGAGATCATTGCCGACAAGGGTAACGGTAACTACGCCTATATAGATAACATCCAGGAGGCAAGACGCGTCTTGGTTCAGGAGTTCGGCGGGACTCTCTCGCTCATGGAGGAGCTCCGCTTCGACAGCATCTATTCATTCAAGTACTCGGAGAGGCCATATACCTTCTCGGCGCGCGAGCAGCCGGACGACGTACCGGAGTCCGTCAAGAGCGAGCGGCTCACGCGACTCCTCGATCTGCAAAAGAAAATCCAGCTCGAGAAGCACGCGGGTTGGGTCGGAAAGACGGTAGAGGTCCTCGTGGAAGGCGAGAGCCGCAAGAATCCAGCAGAATTCTCGGGACGAAGCGCGGACAATCGAATCGTGAACTTCCCCGGAGGGCGGGATCGCGTGGGGCAGCTCGTTTCCGTCGCGATTACCCGTTTCGGTGCGAACTCGCTGTTTGGCGAAACCGTGCCCGGTGTGCCATCCTTAGAGAAGGGACAGGCCGCCACCACTAAATCCTGTTGACAACATTTCTGACCGCCCCTATATTTAGGGCCACATCACCACAGGGGCGGTGCGAGGGGTTCCACCGATGGAAATCGAAATGACGATCAAGGGCCTCATGATCGACCCCATAACCAACATGCCGATCGTCATTCTGAAGGACAAGGCGGGAGATCGAGTGCTTCCCATCTGGGTGGGAGTGTTCGAGGCGAACGCCATTGCTCTCCAGATCGAGAACATCTCGACACCCCGTCCGATGACGCATGATCTGATCAAGAACATCCTGACCGAGATCGAAGCCGAGGTGCAGCGAATCGTGGTGAGCGATCTCCGCGACAACACCTTCTACGCGATGATCTACCTCGACCGGGATGGGGAGACCATCGCCATCGACGCCCGCCCGAGTGATGCCATCGCCCTGGCTCTACGAACGAGGGCCCCGATCTTCGTCGAGGACTCGGTCGTGGAGAGCGCCAAGGGGCTGGATCTGTCGAAGGAATCCACGGACTCCGAAAGACTCCAAAAGTGGTTGGAAGGCCTCAATCCCGACGATCTCGGCAAATACAAGATGTAGCGACTCGGGCCTCCGGTCCTCGGCCGCTCGTCCGCGAACAAGCGGACCTTCTCCTCTCGCCGCGGTTTCGCCGGCATTCGTGTGTGGAGTAATCCGAAGTGGCTGTCATCATAACGATTGCGAATCAGAAGGGCGGCGTGGGGAAGACCACGACCGCCATCAACCTCGCGGCCGCGTTGGCCGCGAAGCGAAAGAAGACCCTGCTGGTCGACCTGGACCCGCAGGGCAACTCGACCATCTCCTTCCTCAACGAGGTCGACGTCCATGGGTCGATCTACGAAGCGCTAATCGATCCCAAGGTCAATATCCGGGAAGTCACCCATGAGACGTCCGTTCCGGAGCTGTCGCTCATTCCCGCGCGCATCTCCCTGGCGAAGCTCGAGGGGAAGCTGGTGGGAGATTTCGACTCGCACTTCCGCCTGCGCGATCGGCTCGAGAGCGTGAGAGCGAACTACGACTTCATCATCATCGACACACCGCCGACCCTCGGACTCATCACGGTAAACGCCCTGGTGGCGGCGACCCACCTGCTGATTCCGATTCAGTCTTCTTACTACGCGCTCGAGGGCACGGACGACCTTCTGGAGACCCTCGACAAAGTGAAGTCGCGGCCCAATCCCGAGCTGCAGGTGCTCGGAGTCCTCATTACTCTCCACGACAAGAGGACCACGCTTTCCCGCGACGTCAGCGACAAGATCCAGGAGGCGTTCGGCGACAAGGTCTTCAAGACGGTGATCAGCAAGAGCATTCGTCTCGAGGAGAGCCCCGCCTACAAGGAATCGATCTTCTCCTTCGCGCCGCACTCGAGCGGCGCATTCGAATACTACAGTCTCTCGGAAGAGGTAATGTCCCGTGTCTAAGCGAGCAGGCCTGCCGGAAACGATCAAGTTTCGCAACGATGCCCATTTCGTCGACGAGCTCGGATCTCGACGCGGCGCCGCGATTGGGCGAATGATTGCGATCGAGGACATAGAGCCGAATCCCAACCAACCCCGCCAGCAGATGGGAGACCTCTCGGAGCTGACGGCATCCATTCGGGAAAAGGGGATTCTTGAGCCCCTGATCGTTCGACGGCACGACGATCACTACCAGATCATTTCGGGTGAACGCCGATATCAGGCCGCGGTCCAGGCGGGACTTACTGAGCTTCCCTGCGTCGAGCGGGACGTGGATGACCTCGAGACGATCGAGCTCGCCCTCGTCGAGAACATCCAACGGAAGGACCTCACCCCATTCGAGGAGGCGGAGGCATTCGCGCAGCTCGTGAACGAGCACGAGTACATGCATGAGGGACTCGCCCGCCGGATCGGGAAGTCGCGGACGAGCGTGACTGAAACCTTGAGCTTGAACTCGATGCCGGAGGAGGTGAAGAACCTTTGTCGGCTTGCCGACATTGCCTCTAAGTCGTTGTTATTACAGATAGTTAGGCAGGACTCCCTCGAAAAAATGATCACCCTGGTCGAGAAGATCTCGCGCGGTCAAGTCAATCGGGAGCAAGCCCGCCAGCTATCCCGCAAACCCCAACGCGGCCGTCCCAAGAGCTTCGTCTTCAAGTACGGCGTGCGCGGGAAGCCGTTTCGGCTGCAGATGACTTTTCAGAAGAGTCAGGTGGAGACGACGGAGATCATCCAAGCTCTCCGCTCTCTCATCGCCGAGCTCGAAGGCGCCTCCTGACCGGATTTCCACAAAAAACAGTCGATCCCAGGGGATAACCTGTGCATTTCCTGTTGACATCAATTCAGGACATTTGGTACTTTCAACTGCGCGCCGAGTGAGGTCCTCACTTTCAGTCACTTACCGAGACCTCTTTTTAACTGAACAAGTTAGCTGAAACATGGGGGCGGGATCGTCTGAGATTCCGCGGTAGAACTTTCTTCACTGTGTCGGGGAAAGGGGCTCTAGATGGCCTATCGGGGCAAGTCGCTCAAGGCACTCCGCGAGACCAAGCAGATTCAGTTGCGGCGCATCGCGAACGAAACGCGGATCGGCATCGCGTATCTAGAGGATCTCGAGGAGGAACGATTCGATCGTTTCCCGGGGAAATTCTATTTCAAGAGCTTCGCGCGGGCCTACGCGCGCGCTCTCGAGCTCGATGTGGAGGAGGTCACGAACGACCTTCTGTTCGCCTACGAAGACTGGTCCGGGGAACGCTCACAGGCGCCCGCGACGCCGAGTTCCGAGCGTGTGAACGAGGAAGGCCTCCTTCACCGGATCGCCGGCTTGCTGCGAGGGGTCGAAGAGGCGTGAGTTCGCGCTAAGATGCTTCGTATGCGACACGTTTTTTTTGCAGCTCTGACTCTGTCGGCCTCGGTTTCGTTCGGGCAGTTCGACAAGAAGAAGATCGAGATTCCCGACTGGGAGAACGCGGTTCGGTTCGAGCTCGTGGCGTCGCAGTCTCCGGTTCGCCCGGGGGATGTGTTCGAGCTCGCGCTCCTGGCGGATATCCAGGAGGGCTATCATCTCTATGGGCCCGAGGAGCCCGAGCCGACGCGCACTGCCGTGTCGGTTCAGAGCCCCGCGTTGAAGACAGGCAAGCCGTCCTATCCGCCGGTGATCGAGCGCGAGCTCGAGGGGCTGGGGACCTACAAGTTGTACGAGGGTCCGATCGCAATCCGCGTTCCCGTGACCCTGTCATCAGACTTCAAGGGGAAGAGCCTCGAGGCGCAACTCGAGGTCGCTTACCAGCTCTGCACGGACTTCGCGTGCAGCGCTCCAACGACGAAGGTGCTGTCCGTAACTCTGCCGGGAGCGGCACCAGGGGCCCAGGTAAAGAAGCTCCACCCCGGCGTGTTCAAGAAATAGCTTTCCGGATAAGACCTTCCTCCCTTCGACTTAAAGTGATACTTTAGCTCCGCGATGACGAGCGTCGAGCCTCGGTTCCTTCCTCCCGACGTCAGGGAGGAGGACCCGAAGGCGGCGCGAAATCGCATGGTGCTGATCGTTGCCGCTTCGGTTGTCGCCATCGGGGGCCTTCTGATCGCGCTCTACCTCGGGACGCTCGGATACGACGTCCGCCGGATGAACATGCACGAGGCGCGCCTCAAAGGAATCCTTGTTCAGACGCCGACCGTCTACCAGGTCACGGAAGGCCTCAAGGAGAAAGCGCCGCTCGTGCGGATCGTCGAGTCGCCCGAAGACCTGACGGACGCGGTCGATCGCTACGCGGGAGATCGGCGTGATGTCATTCTGGAGAAGGCCGAACGCTTCCCGCAATTGCGGATCTTCGCCGCCGGCGACATGATGTACTTCATTTTCTTCGACGCCGACGACGTCATGCGGGATTACGTCTACGTGAGCGCGCGGTGAGGGCGGGAAAGGGGAATTCATGGGTAAGCTGGTTCACACGTCGCGAATCCGGATCGAGAAGGACAAGGGGCCGAGACGAAGAGCGTACATCGAGGGCTTCCAGGACCCGGTAATTTTCGGTGTTCACTCGAACATCAAGAAGTTCTACGGTATCGAGCCCGAGGAAGAGCGTCCGGCGACTCTCGATTACATGATTGCCGCCGTCGGCGGCTGAATGACCGGCACCCTGGGGCGCGCACTGGAGGTGCGCGGAATTCCAAGCCACCCGGAAAAGCTCTCTTCCAAAGTCGAGGGCGACATCGAGGACGTCGAGGGAGTCATGACCATCACCACGATTCGAATCCGCTATCGAATCCGAATCCCTCAAGGGAAGAGGGCCGAGGCCGAGCGGGCCCTCCTGTTTCACGAGCGAGGCTGCCCGGCGGCGATGAGCATCAAGGGCTGCATCCAGGTGGTTTACAGCGCCGATATAGTTGAGGAGGGCGCGATCCCTTGAGCCCCCCGAGCGACGCCACGCTGCGCGAAGTGATGCGGACGTTCCCCCAGGGGGTCGTCGTGGTCACGGCGATGGGAAGCGAAGGCCCCCGCGGAATCACCGTCAGCTCGTTCATCTCGCTGTGTCTCGATCCGCCGCGTGTGCTCGTGAGCATCGCGAGGGCGTCGAAGGCCCACGAGGCCATCGATCGAGGGCGTTTCGCTGTGAGCGTCCTCGGGGACGATCAGGGAGCCCTTTCCGATCACTTCGCCCGTCCGAACCTCACTTCGGAGGAGCAGTTCAAGGACGTCGCCGTCGAAGGGGAGCCGCCGAAGCTCGGAGGTTGCCTTTCTCATCTCGAGTGCCGTGTGGTGGAGCGAGTCACGGCCTCGGACCATACCCTCTTCATCGGTGAGGTGGAGCGGGCCGGCTTCGGCCGAGAGGGAAAGCCTCTGGTCTTCTTCTCGCGCCAATACTGGGGCCTCGGATCGACGGTCCACCAGAGGGAGTGATATGAACCAGCTTCTCGGCAGCCTCGAGTACGATTCCGAGCGGGGGAGCCTGTCGCTGCAGAGCGCGCGCTACGTCCTGACGCCTCCGTCGCTTCTCATGGAGATCCAGAAGAACGTCGAGGGGGAGCACGGCCGCGATGCCGCGGCGTTCTTCATCGAGGCGGGAGTGGGGGAGGGGGCGTCTCTCGCCGGCAGGTTCCGCGACGTCTTCGGATACCCTCCCGAACAGGTTTTGAGCTCGGTCGCGTTCCTGTTGTCGGAGTCCGGGTGGGGAATTTTCTCGGTCGAGATGATGAACCTGGAGGGGCGCGAGCTGGTCTTCAAGGTTCTCGAGTCGCCTTTCGCCGAGATCTATGGACCCTCGATTCAACCCGTCTGCCACATCGTTCTGGGTCTGCTTCGAGGTGTCGGTTTCGTGCTGTTCGACGTCGAAACCACCGGGATGGAAGTGCAGTGCGCCGCGAAGGGCGACACCTGCTGCCGATTCGTAGTCAGCGCGAAATAGTCAGGAAGCGGACGGGGTCTCGTCGTCGAGATAGGCGACGACTCGATCCTTGTCGTCTTCCGAGAGGCTCGTGAACTCTACGCCGACGCGGAAGATGGCGGCATCTCTCGCGCGCGCCCAGGCCTCGCAGTGCCGCACCACGCCGCGCACGTGGACCTCCCCCTGAGGAAGGCTGAACACGAAGTCGTGCTCGCTCTCGAACTCGAGAGGGTTCCCGACGGAGAAGAGGCCTCCGAAGAGGCTCAGGTTCAGGACTCGGAGCTCGACTTCCTTTCGAAGCTGCGCGGGCTGGCCGAGGAAGACCCGGGGCTGCTCGCGCCGCTCCTGATGCAGGCTCGCCCGGATGAGATCCCGCACGCGATCCCGGAGCTCCGCGGGAAGCGCCTCGAAACGGACCCCGGCCCGGTAAAGGTCGGGCTCGACCTTCGCGCAGTGGACCACGCGCGCGCGAACCGACAGCGGCGTTTCTCCGAGCGAGAACTGGAGCGTGAGGAGGGAATTGTTCTCGAGGAAACGCGAGCACTCGAGTAGCGCTCCCGTCGGGCTCACGTCCACCACCCGCACGTCGCTCCAGTATTGAGCGAGTCCTTCGACGCGAGCGCTCAGCGTCAGACGCGGGGCACGACGAGACGAGTCCATGGAATCTTTTATTGTAACACCGCCGCGGGCAGCGACCCTTCGCGTGTTAGAATTTCGCCGTGAGTTTCCTGCATCAAGAGCCCCAGAGCGGCGGCTCCGGAGCCGCCAAGTTCGTCGTCCTCGCCCTCGCGGTTCTGGCCGTGCTCGGCGCCGTCGCCTTCTGGTTTCTCCGTCAGGCGCCCGAGCCCGTGGTCGCAACGCCGTCTTCGGAAGAGGCGCCGCCTCCCGCGGCCGAGCGCGCACCGGAGGAAGAGGAGCCCGAGCCCGCGCCCCGCGAAGGAGACATCCCCGCGCTCGGTTCGATCTCGGTTTCCGCGAGCATCGACGGAGCTTCCGTCTACCTGGATGACGAGCTCCTGGGCGAAGCACCGGTGACCCGCGAGGACATCCCCGCGGGCCGCCACCGTGTGCGCGTCGAGAGCGCGGGCCGCGAGCCCTTCGAGACCGAAGTCCGGGTGAGAGCGGGCGCGCGCGCGGAGGTCGAGGCGAACCTCGTGCTTCTCGCCCCGAGCCTCCGCGTCGAAAGCGACGTGCCCGGCGCCACCGTCTTTCTCGACCGGAACTACATCGGGACGACCCCCGTCGACATCAAGGAAGTGTCCCCGGGTGAGCACCAGCTCACGGTCTCGGCCGACGGCTACGACATGTACGCCGAGACCCTAAGCGTCGAGAGCGGCCACCGAGACATCCGCGTGAGCTTCAAGGACGTTTCGCTCAACGAATCGATTCCCGTCGTCCACAAGCACCGCATGGGCTCCTGCGAGGGGACCCTCGTCGCCGACAACGCGGGACTTCGCTACGAGACGGCGAACAAGAACGACGCCTTCTCCGCGCCGTTCGCGTCCCTCGAGCAGTTCGAGATCGACTACATCGAGAAAAACTTGAAGGTAAAGATCCGCAAGGGCAAGAACTACAACTTCACGGAAAAGAGCGGAAACGCCGACGCTCTCTACGTGTTCCACAAGAACGTACAGGCGTTTCGGGAGAAGATGTGATGTTTCGACGTGTTCTCGCCCTGTGTCTTCTGGCGGCTCCGAGTCTAGCGCAGGAGGCGCAGAAAGACCCGCTCGCCGGCAACCCCGGCATCGAAAATTACTACCGCGTGCGCCCCGACATCGCGACCGCCGGCCAGCCCAGCGACCAGGCTCTCGCCGACATCCAGAAGGCCGGCTTCAAGACGGTAATCAACCTCCGCACGGAGCAGGAGGGAAGTCTCGAGGAAAAGCCGAAGGTGGAAGCCCTCGGCCTCGAGTACCACAACATCCCCATCGGAAGCGACGGCATCTCGAAGGAGCAGGTGGCCCTGTTCGAGAAGATCCTCGGCGATTCCGCCAACCGCCCGGTCTTCGTCCACTGCGCCTCCTCGAACCGCGTGGGCGCGATGTGGTTCATCCACCAGGTGCTCGGCGAGGGAAAAGACGAGGCCGCGGCTCTCGAGGAAGCGAAGAAGGCGGGACTGAAGCCCAACCTCGAGGTGACGGCGAAGGAGTTCGTCGAGAAGAATCGAGCGCCGAATCGCCCGCACTAGTCCGGCGCGCAAGACGGAGGCACCCCAAACGGTCACTGCACCAAACGCAACCAGAGTTGCGTTTGGTAGCACTTTTTGCCAGGTCGATTTCTGCCGGCCGCGGTTGCATACGTGCCATATATCTGTTAAACATACAGTATGGCGTCCCAGCGGACTACCTTGTTCCTTGACGAGGAGACACGGAAGGCAGCCCGAGAGCTTGCGGCTCGTTATGGGTGTTCCATGTCTGAAGCGATCCGGCGGGCGGTGCTGCGCCATCGCGCCAGCCTGCTTGGGGTCCCGCTCGAGA
>DAISKN010000285.1:0-8423 GCA_036820975.1 Acidobacteriota bacterium
GCTGCAACATCCAGTCCGATCAGCGGAAGCGTCTGGTCTTCCGCACGAGGCTGGCCGCTTCATCGATGACGCGGCTTTCGTGCCGCCTCCACAGGGTGCCGCGCCGGGAGGCGACCGAGGCGTCTCCCGCGAGCGCCACCGCAGGCCGGTTCTCCGCGAGCTCGAGGGCGAGCGTTTCGATCCGCTTGAGAGCGACGCCCGTCCTCTCCGCGACCTCCGAGGGATTGGCCCGCGCGAGCACGAAATCCCGGAACGCCCCGAATCCCGTGCCCCGGGACCCGGTGAAGCCGGAATCGTGGAGACCCCGCTCGAGAAGAACGGCGGAGACGGCGAGGGCGAGGTCGAGCGCCGCGTCGGGCTTCGCGGGAATCCACTCGTCCGCGTTCGCCGCGGTGAGCGACAGCCTGGGCCCCACCATCACGAACTTGCCTCTGCGGCCGGGTCGCCCATGCCGCATCTCGGCGAGGGCGCGGGCGAATCGCACCGGAGAGCGGTCGGACTCGAGGATCTCGGCTCCAAAAGAAACGACGTACGACGCCTGCGAGATGTCGAAATCGAAGGACGAGGAGTGCCCGGTCGCGATCTGGTGGGCGCGGCGGATGGGCGCGCGGCCGAACGGCGCGTGCCGCAGGTGTCGGCCCGGTCCCATGGCGGCAAGGAATCGATGAACCATGGCGAGCCGATGCCCGGTCGCTTCCCCCGTGAGGAATCCGCACCAGGGATCGGCTCCTTCGTCGCGCGCTCGCGCGAGCTCCGACGCGATCCGGTCGAGCGCCTCGTCCCAGGCGACCTTGGTGAAGCGGCCGCTTCCCCGCTCTCCCTCGCGCGCCAGGGGACTCTGGATTCGGTCGGGGTGGTACATCGCCTGCGGAAGCGCCTGACCGCGGGCGCAGACTCCGCCGCGGCTCGCGGGGTCCGCGGGATCTCCCTCGACCTTCACCAGCCGGCCGTCGATCTTGCGGACCCGGATTCCGCAGAGGGCGTCGCACTCGAAGCAGGTCGATCCCAGCCAGGACTCCTCCCCGGGCACGAACGGCTCTTCGGGAACGAGAACAGGGATGATGCCGTAGGATTCCGGAGCGCAGGCGTCGAGCGCGAGCCCCGCCGTCGCCGCGACGAGGCCACCGCTCAGGAACTCGCGCCGGTCCATTCGCTATCCTCCCCCTCGAATCATTTGTGACAGGTGACGCAGTCGACGGAAGCCTGGCGCTCCTCGTGGCAGTCCATGCACCAGGCCATCTTCAGCTCGATTCGCCGCGCGGTGGTGACGCTCTCCCCGACTCCCTCGTGGCACTCCTCGCACTCGACTCCCGCGCGCACGTGCCATTTGTGGGGGAAGTAGGCGTACTGGGGAATCTCGAAGACGCGGACCCAGGGAATCTGCTTCTCGCTCTCGACGTACTCCATCAGCTTCTGGGCCGCGGGAGTCTCCTGAGGCATGGCCGAATGGCAGCTCCCGCAGAGCTCGGTGCGGGGAATGCCTGCCGCCGCCCAGCTATCCGAGAACTCGTGGCAGAAGGCGCAGTCGATCTGGTTCTCGGTGTGGGGAGCGTGAGGAAAGGCAACCGGCTGGGCGGGAGCGGCGCCGGCGTCGCCGCAGGCGCTCAGGAGGAGAGACCCTCCCGCGAACAGCGGGAACGCACCGAGGATCAGCCACCGCATGAAGCGCGGAAGCTATCGCGATCCCGAACGAGTTGGCAAGCGGAATCAGCCGAGGACGGGGAGAAAAGTGAAGTAGCGCGAAAGCGCCTGGAGGCTGTCGGTCGCGACCAGCACTCCCACCACGATGAGGAGCGCCCCGGCCGTGACCTCGACGAGCTTCATGTGCTTCTTGATCCTCCCGAAGAACGCGAGGAAGCGGTGGATCGCGAGACCAGTGGCGATGAACGGGATGCCGAGGCCGAGGCTGTAGGCCGTGAGCAGGACGATTCCCTGGAGGACGGTGTCCTGCTGGGAGGCGAGCACCAGCACCGTCGCGAGGATCGGCCCGATGCAGGGCGACCAGCCGAAGGCGAAGGCGAGGCCGACGACGAACGAGCCGAGGACGCCCACGGGCTTCGTCTGCGTGTGAACGCGCTTTTCGTAGTTGAGCCACTTGATGGGGGTGATTCCCATGGTGTGAAGCCCGAGAACGATGATGACCGCGCCAGCGATGCGGGCGAGAACGAGCCGGTTCGCGGCGAACCACTGGCCGATGTACGTGGCCGAGGCGCCCATGGCGACGAAGACGATCGAAAAGCCGAGGACGAAGAAAAGGCTGTTGCCGAGAACCCGCCAGAACAGATCGCGGCGCCTCGCCGGGTCGAGCTCGATCGGGTTCTTCAGCTCCGTGAGAGAGGCGCCCGAAACGAACGAGATGTAACCGGGAACGATGGGCAGGACGCAGGGGGAGATGAAGGAGATTACCCCCGCCGCGAGCGCGTACAGGACACTCACGTCGTTCATGATGGCGACATTGTAACCCGCCTTCGCGCTTCGCGCTTCGGCGGGTAGACCCGGAGCTGGCGCTTCGCGCTTCGGCGGGTAAACCCGCAGCTGGCGCTTCGCCTTTCGGCCCGCAGGCCCGCGGCTTCGTGCAACGTAATGTTGACGGGATCCCGTTCCCACGGTTAAGATGCAAAGTGACTGTATCTGACTGAAATTCAAAAACTAAAGACGAAAGCACGTGGTTTTCTTCAACTACACCACGATGCAGGTGTCGGCGAAGATCGTCTACTACGGTCCCGGCCTCTGCGGTAAGACGACGAACCTTCAGCAGATCCACGGCCGAACGGACCCGGGATCGCGAGGCGAGATGGTGAGTCTCGAGACCGAGGCCGACCGGACGCTGTTCTTCGATCTCCTGCCTCTCGAGGTCGGAACCATCGGCGGGATGAGGGTCCGACTCCAGCTCTATACCGTCCCCGGGCAGGTCTTCTACAACACCACGCGAAAGCTCGTCCTGAAGGGCGTCGACGGAATCGTGTTCGTGGCCGACTCTCAGGAGCCGATGCTGGACGCCAACATGGAGAGCCTCACCAATCTGAGGCGAAACCTGGAGGAGCTGAACCAGCCCATCGAGAAGATCCCCTTCCTGTTCCAGTACAACAAGCGCGACCTCCGCAACATCCTCACCGTCGACACCCTGAACCGCCACCTCAACCGGGAAGGTTTCGACGTCTACGAGGGCGCGGCGCTCCACGGAGTCGGCGTCTTCGAAACGCTGAAGGCGATCTCGCGCAAGACGCTCGCCGCCGTCCATCGGAAGATCTCGGGAGAGGAGGAGCCGCCGCTCTCGGTGCGCAAGAAGGTCGAGGCGGTTCCCGGCCGGGTCGCCGAGGAGGCGCCCGTCTATCGCGAGAAAGCGGCGGCGTCGACGAGGCATCCCAGCGACGCGCTCTTCGCCGAGCTCTCGGACGATCTCGATCCGGAAGCGGTGGCAATCACCGAGCCCCCGGTGATCGAGGCCGAAGTGGTCGCGGAACCCGAGGCCGAGGAGGCGTCGCCGGAGACCGTCGCTCTCTCCCAGGAATCGAATACCGCCGAGGTCAAAGTCGAGTTCGCCCTCAACCCCGCGGTCGCCGGCGATGCGAGCGCCGAGAGGGGGAAAGTTCGGAGGGTCGAGACGCAGTCGCGCGTCGATATCGAGCGCGAGCTCGAGAAGCTGCGGCGGATGGCGTTCGGAGGCGCCCGGGGGAAGAAGTCCGACTCCGCTCCGCCCGTGGTTCTCAAGGGGAAGGGCTCGGCGCAGGTTCCGGCGGACGCGCTCGCGAAGGCTTCGGGAGTCGTCGTGGATTTGCGCCTCGTCTCCGAGGCCTCGTCCCACAGCTCACCCGGCGTGGTCAAGATCGAGCTTCCCGCCCGGGAGAAGGGGACGAGGACCCTTCTCCGGCTCGATATCGAGATCGAGGAGGACGGCGGGGACTAAAGGCGAAGAACGCAGAGGCGCAAAGGGGCAAAGGCGCAAAGAAGAAGATCCCGGAAATCGGATTTGCTTCTTCGCGCCTTTGCGTTCCTCCGGAAGATCCTAAGTGCCGGTGGCGCTCTCGACGTACAGGTGGTAGACCCGCAAGCCCAGCTCGCGGTCGTCCGTCCCCTGTCCCGACGCCTGCGGAACGAAAGACTGCCCGTTGACGATCCGCAGGTCGACCCAATCCTCGGTCCCGAGGGCCGAAGCCGGTATCGCGATCTTCTTGAGGACGGTATCGCGGTTCTCGATGGTGAAGGAGTCGACCTGGTTCTGACCGACCCAGATCGAAACCTGCTGCGGCCCCTGGGTGGCGTTCACGTTGGTGTCGGCCTCGATGTACAGGACGCTGTCCGTCTTCGGATTGCGGAACGAGCAGACCGCTTCCTTCTTGGTCCACTGCCACTCGATGTTGCGGTTCTCGGGCTGGCTCTCGAGCTGGTGCCACCCTTCTTTGTAGACGAGAAAGATGTTCTCCTTCTGGTCGAGGAGCTCGATCTGAGCGACCTGGTAAGCGAGGTTTCCGTCACCGGGGCCCGCCAGACCCAGACGCTCGCCGGTCTCGGGAACGTAGAGTCCGACCTTGACCGAGGCCGTTCCGAGATAGGGATACAAGGGGATGAAGAGCGTCCTCTTGTACTCGACGGTCGCGCCCGCCTTCCAGGAGCTGGTGGGCTCGGGAGGCTTATGGTCGTCGGTGAACAACAGGGCTTCGTGAGAGTCCAGGAAATGGACGAAGAGGTTGTAGTCTTTCGCAACCGGCTCGGAATCGGGCCCGATCTCGAAGCGGTACGTGATCTCGACAGGGCTGCCGATGGGCGCGCGGGGCTTGTTGAAAGAAACGCTCGGCGTGATCGGGCGGCTCTCTCTGGCTTTCTCCCCGCCGCATCCCGTCATGATCGTCAACGACGACGCGACGGCGGCGACGGAGAGGAGCCGTGAGACCAGTCTCGAATGATGTCGTTGCATTCTCCTCATTCTCCTGTGGAGCAAAACCGCCACTATGTCACAGCGGGAAACGGCCGTCAACGAACGCCGTCTCTGGTTGACCCGGATTTCGGCCCTCTGATAACCTGCGACGATGGACGAATCCGGCGAAGCTCTCGGTCTCATCGAGACCCGTGGACTGGTCGGGGCGATTGAGGCCTCCGACGCGATGGTAAAGACGGCCCGGGTCGAGCTCGTAGGCCGGGAGTACGTCGAGGCGGGGCTGGTCACCGTCATGATCCGGGGGGACGTCGCCGCCGTGACGGCGGCGGTCGAAGCTGGCGCTTCCGCCGCGCGCAGAGTCGGAGAGCTGGTTGCGGCGCACGTGATCCCGCGACCTCTCGAAGACGTGGAGTCGATCCTTCCTCACCCCGAGGGGCGTGGCTGATGGCCCCGCCTGCCGCGTCTCTGTCGCCTGCCGCTAAAGACGACGACCTCCGTTCGGTACAGCAGGCGCGGGATCTGGTGACGGCGGCCCGCAAAGCCTGGGAGACCTACGCGCACTTCAGCCAGGAGAGGGTCGATCGCGTCGTCGAGGCGGTGGCCACGGCGGCGTCGAGCGCCGCCTACGAGCTCGGAGCGCTCGCCGTCGACGAGACCGGCTTCGGAGTCGTCGAGCACAAGTTCATCAAGAACAAGTTCGCTTCGGACGACGTCTACCGCTTCATCCGCGACATGAAGACCGTCGGGATCCTGCGCGAGATCCCCGAGCGCAAGGTCGTCGAGATCGCGGAGCCCGTCGGGGTGGTCGCGGCGATCATCCCGTCGACCAACCCCACTTCGACGGCGATCTATAAGGTGCTGATCAGTCTGAAATCGAGAAACGCGGTGGTACTCTCGCCGCATCCCGCGGCCAAGCGCTCGATTCTCCGGACCACCGAGATTCTGAAGGCCGCGGCACTCGCCGCCGGCGCCCCCCCGGGCATCGTCGACTGCATGAGCGAGGTTACCGTCGAGGGAACCCAGGAGCTGATGAGCCACCGGAGGACGTCCGTCATCCTCGCGACCGGCGGCATGGGACTGGTGCGGGCGGCGTACAGTTCAGGAAAACCCGCCTTCGGGGTGGGCCCGGGGAACGTGCCCGCCTATATCGAGTCGTCGGCCGACGTCCCGCGTGCGGTGAAGGACGTCCTCACCGGGAAGAGCTACGACAACGGAACCCTCTGCTGCTCGGAGCAGGCGCTCCTCTGCGATGCCGCCATCGAGTCCCAGGTCCGCGAGAGCGTTGCGCGGGAGGGAGGCTTCTTCCTTTCGAAGGAGCAGATCGAGGCCGTCTCCCGAATCGCGGTCCTTCCTTCGCGGCTCGCGAACCCCGAGATCGTCGGCAAGAGCGCCCCCTTCATCGCGGAAAAGGCGGGATTCGCAGTACCCCGGGGCACCCGGGTGCTGGTCGCCGAGCTACAGGGCGTCGGCCGCGACTACCCGCTCTCGATCGAGAAGCTCTCGCCCATTCTCGCCTTCTACGTCGTGAAGGACTGGAAGGAGGGCTGCGAGCGGTCGAAGGCGATCCTCGCTTACGGCGGCATGGGGCACACCCTCTCCATTCACTCCTCGAATGACGAGATCATCCGGGAGTTCGCTCTGCAGAAGCCTGCGTTTCGCATCATCGCGAACTCGCCGGCGACCCACGGCGCCGTCGGGTTCTCGACCGGCCTCAGCCCCGCGATGACTCTCGGCTGCGGGGCCTATGGAGGCAACATCACTTCCGACAACATCACCCCGCTTCACCTCATCAATGTGAAGCGGCTGGCCTACGGGATCCGTCCGGTCGACATTCCGAAAGCCCTCGAGCAGTACGGCTATCCCGGGGCTCGTCCGGTTCCGGCGGTCCCGGCGACGGCCGCGACACCGCCGCCTCCCGGGGCGTCTCTCGAAGAAAAGATCGCGAAGTTTCTCTCGACCCGGGGCGTGGTCGCCGCTCCGTCGGGCGGCTTCGAGCCGCCCTCGAGGCCCTCGTCGACCTCGGTGGCGCCTCCTCCACAGGTCGCGCCGCTCGAGTTCATTTCCGAAGGCGACGTCCGAACGGCCCTCGACGAGGGACGAAAGCTCCCGGTCGGACCCGGGACGCTCATCACTCCTTCGGCCCGGGATCTGGGCAACGAGAAGAACGTGTTTTTGCGCATCTGAGGACAGCGCGCCGGGGGCGGGGGCCTCAGCGCACAAAGGAAAGGACTTCCAGGCGTGCCGGCTTCACCAACGCGTTTCCAGTATGCTCTCGCGCTCGCCGCGCTTTCGACGATCGCCGCCTGCTCCGGCCGTTCTCCCGACGCCGGCGCCCCCTCCGAGCCTCCGCGGGAGGTCGTCGTCTCCCTGCAGGAAGAGGCGTTACGCCAAGCGCGGCTCGAGCTCGAGCGGGGGGAGGGCCTCGCGCGCGACGGTCAGTGGCGGGAGGCGAGGCTCGCGTTCGATCGCGCCGTCGATCTCCTGCTCAACATCCCCGGCGGAGTCGAGGCCAACGAAGACGCGAAGGCGCTGTACGGCGATGTCGTCGCCACCGTCCACGAGATGGAGCGGGAGTACCAGGCGCAGCTCGCGGACACGGCGATCGACGGCGAGGCCGACGCCGCGGCGGTGGACGAGCTCACGACCGATGCCGCCCTCATCGAGCCTCCCGAGGTTCTCGGCGAGGATCTGCCGGCCGCGCCCGAGATCGAGGAAGAAGCCCTCGAGGCGACGTACGACATACCGGTGGAGATCAACGCCCGGGTGGTCTCGATCGTCGAGATGTTCCAGACCCAGAAGCGGGAGTGGTTCCAGGAAGCGCTCGATAGGGGAGCGCTCTACATTCCCCTCTTCGAGCGCGTCCTCGAGGAGGAAGGCCTGCCGAAGGATCTGGTGTACCTGTCGATGATCGAGAGCGCCTTCAAGCCGCGCGCGGTATCTCGCGCCGGCGCGCGTGGCCTGTGGCAGTTCATCGCGGGAACGGGAAAGCTCTACGGCCTCCGCCAGGACTACTGGGTCGACGATCGCTTCGATCCCGAGAAGGCGACGCGGGCCGCCGCCCGGCACCTCAAGGATCTCTACGACGAGTTCGGCGACTGGTACCTCGCGATGGCCGCCTACAACGCCGGACCGCGGCGCATCGAGCGGGCGATCCAGCGCACGGGAAACCGCGACTTCTGGACGCTCGCCCAGAAGCGGTACCTGCCGCGCGAGACCCGGAGCTACGTGCCCCTGATCCTCGCCGCCACCGTCATCGGAAAGAATCCCGAGGCCTACGGCTTCACCAAGCCCGCCGGATCGACGCTCGAGTACGACGTCGCGGAGCTCGATTCTCCGATCGATCTCGAGACCGCGGCGAAGTCCGCGGGAACTACCGTCGACGAAATGAAGCTCCTGAATCCCGAGCTTCGGCACTGGGTCACTCCCCTGGACCGGGAGAGCTATTCCCTCAAGATCCCCAAGGGGTCGCGCGTCGCCTTCGACGTCGCCGTCGCCGCGATCCCCGAGGGGGATCGGGTTCGGTTCGGGGCCCACGTCGTCGAGCGCG
>DAISKN010000286.1:0-4729 GCA_036820975.1 Acidobacteriota bacterium
CGACTTCGAAGAGACGGACTGGAGCCTGCTGCCTCAGATGCAGGTGAGTCTGAGCACGAGGCAGCACGTGCGCGTGAACGCCGGCGTACAGGTCCCGCTCACCCGTCGGGACGAGCGGCCGACGCGTTTCGTATTCTATTTCCTGTGGGACTGGTTCGATGGCGGTCTCACGGACGGATGGTGACTATGACTCCGGACTTCTTCCAGCGATGGGTGGCTTTCCGTCGCGATCTCCACCGGCACCCCGAGCTGTCCTTTCAGGAGAAGCGCACGGCGGAGCAGATCGAAAAAGCCCTCGCGGGCCTCGGAATCAAGAGCCGAAGGGTGGCGGGAACCGGCGTCCTCGCGGAGATCCCGTCGGCCGGCGGCGGAACCGACGGCCCGATGGTCGCGCTTCGCGCCGACACCGACGCGCTCCCGATCCACGAAGAGACGGGGCTCGAGTACGCCTCCGTCAACGACGGAGTGATGCACGCCTGCGGCCATGACGGACACACCACCATGGTGCTCGGCGCCGCGGAAATGCTCGTCAAAGAGGGGAACCTGCCCGTCCCCGTGAGGCTCGTCTTCCAACCGGCGGAGGAGCGCGGTCTGGGCGCCCTGGCGATGATCGATGCCGGGGCTCTCGACGGAGTCGAGATGATTTTCGGCGGCCACGTGGACCGCCACTATCCGACGGGGCAGATCGTGGCCCATGCGGGCGCTGTCAACGCTTCGACCGACAGCTTCCGCATCGACATTCAGGGAAAGGGCGGCCACGCGGCGAGGCCCCACGAGGGCGTCGACGCGGTCGTCGTCGGAAGTCTTCTGGTCATGTCGATTCAGACCATCGTCTCCCGGGAGATCAACCCCGCGCATCCCTCGGTCGTTACCGTCGGCCGCTTCGACGCGGGAACCGCTTCCAACGTTCTCGCCGGACGCGCCACCCTGGAAGGGACCATCCGCACCCAGGAGAAAGCGGTGCGCGACCATATCGTCACCTCGCTCTCGCGCATCTGCGATTCGATCGGAGCGCTCCACAACGCCCGGTTGACCCTGACCCTCGAGGAGGGAACGCCTCCCGTGGTCAACCCCAAAGACATGGCCGACATCGCTCGGAAAGCGGCGGTCGCGGTGGTGGGTGAGGCCAACGCCGTTCCTCTGCACACCGCCAACATGGGCGGGGAGGACTTCGCCTGCTTCATGGAGAAGGTCCCCGGCTGCTACGTGAGACTCGGAGCCCGCGCCCCGGGACGGGAGGGATTTCCCGCGCACTCGAGCAAGTTCGAGATCGACGAGGATGTCCTCCTCATCGGCGCCAGGTATTTCTACGAAGTCGCGCGCCTGGCGGGCGGAATCCTGGCCGCCCGCTGATTCGAGTTGATTCGAGCGGTAGAGAGATGCGTCTCCGGCCAAACAACGGGAAGAGGGGGAAAGGAACGCAAAGACGCAGAGCCTATCCCCTTGTGTTTTCTTCTTTGCGCCTTCGCGCCCCTTGCGTCTCTGGGTTGAGACTCTTCCCTGCCTCGAGCGCGTCCTCGCTCAATCCGGCCTCTCCCCCAACGCCACCTCGATATCCAGCACCTGCCCGTCTCGCCAGACGGTGACCTTCACGCGGTCGCCCACGCGGTGCTTGGTCTCGAGGAGAACCGTGAGATCCTGATCGGTCGCGATCGGATCCCCTTCGACCGCGAGGATGTAGTCGGCGCCGATCGGAACCCGCAGGTTGCCGAGAAGGCCCACTTCCGAGGGCCCGCGGATGCCGGCGATGGCCGCGGGCCCGCGCGCCACGACGTCCACCACCATGACTCCCCCCCCGCCGGGAGTGCGGACTCCCGCGCGGTTCAGACGCGAGGCGAGGTTCGAACTGACGTTCCAGGGCTCGACTCCGAGCCAGGGATGGGGATAACGCCCCCGGGCGATGAGCTCGGGCACGACTCTTTTCACCGTTCCCACGGGGATGGCGAAGCCCACCCCGGCCGAGGCGCGACTCGGGCTGATGATGGCGGAGTTCACGCCCACGAGCTTCCCGTCGAGATCCAGAAGCGGCCCGCCGGAGTTGCCGGGATTGATGGCGGCGTCGGTCTGGATGATCTCCCCGATGAACCTCCCGTCGGGGCCCTGGATGACTCTTCCGAGAGAGCTCACGACCCCGGTCGTGAGCGTTTGCTGAAGACCGAAGGGATTCCCGATGGCGACCAGGAAACGGCCCACTCTCAGCCGCTCCGATTCGCCGAGCGGGATCACCCGGAGGAGCTCGGGCGCCACGTCGACTTTGAGCACCGCGAGATCGTTCGAAGGGTCGAAGCCGACGACCTGCGCGGGCACCCGGGTCTCGTCGAAGAACGTGACGTGCAGCTCGCTCGCGCCCTCGATCACGTGGAAATTGGTGACGATGTGGCCCCGCTCGTCGTAGACGAACCCCGAGCCCGAGCCTTCCTGGGGCATGGCGCGGAGGAAGAAATCGTAGGAGATGCTCCGGCTGGTGATGTTCACCACCCCCGGCCCGGCGTTCTCGAAGACGCGTATGACCTGGTCTTCGAGAACGTTCACCGGGGCGGGTGCCTGCGGCACCGGTGCGGCGGCTTCGGGCTCGGGCGGGACCTCCGCCGCCGCCGGCAACTCGGCGATCTCCTCGTCTCCCGCCGAGGAAACCGGGGGCTCCGCCACGACCTCGCACCCGACGAGCCCCAGAAGGAGGAGGAATCCGAAGCCCGGTCCGCAAACCCTTCGTTTCATGTCAACTCCTGCACCCTCTATTCTAGAACTGAGATAGTATGGCCCGCGAAGATAGATGCTGCACGCCCTCATCGAGAAGCTTTCCGATTATCCGGGTTTCTTCCTCTTCTGCCGGGGCCTCCTGGAAGCGAACTTCACCGTCATCCGCAAGACGGTACGGGAGCACCTCGCGTCCGACCCGCGGGTTCGAGTGCTCGACGTGGCCTGCGGTCCGGGGGCGTTCTCCGACCTCTTCCACGAGCAGAGCTACACCGGCATCGACATAAACCCCCGGTATATCGACTACGCGCGCCAGCACTTTCGCGGGGAGTTCTTCGTCCAGGACGCGCGCAAGCTCTCGTTCCAGGAGGGCCAGTTCGACGAGGCCCTGGTCTACGGGGTCCTCCATCACCTCGACGACGGCGACGTGACGGCGGTCGCCGAGAGCATCCGCCGCGTCGTGCGCCCGGGCGGGGCGGTCCTGGTCATCGAGGACATCCCCACGGAGTCGCGCCTCAACCTCGTCGGCCATCTGCTCCACTGGATCGAGAACGGCCACTACATCCGCCCGGCGGAAGAGTATCGACGGCTGCTGTCGCCCTTTTTCCGGATCGCCGAGGAGAAGCTCTTCCGCAGCGGCGTCTGTGACTACTATATGGCGCGCCTTCTCGCGGGTCCCGATTCCCCGGGTCCATGAAAGCCGTCGCCCTCCTGGCGCTCTCTGCGAGCGCCCTCCTCCTCGCCTTCCAGGCGCCGGGCGACCTCTTCCTCGACTTCGGACCGAACGACGCGCGCTACGTCTCCGGCTTCCGCGAGGACTTCGAGATCGACGAGCCCACGCTCATCCACTGGTCCCGGGACCGGGCTCGAGTCCGTCTTCCCTTCTACCTGCGCGCTCCGTACGACGTGACCCTCCGATTCAAACGGCACATCGAGAGGCCGGCGGAGATTCGCCTCTTCCTCGACGGAGAGGTCGTCGACACCTTCACCGCTCCGCAGCAGGATTTCGCGGTACGCCGCTTTCGAAACCCGGACCCCGCCGGCGGGGTCTTCGAGCTCGGGCTGGTGTCGAGCTCGGAAGACCCGCGGCCCATGGGGCTCGCGCTCGACTGGATGTCGGTCCGGCCTTCGGGCGGATTTCTGGCGGTGATTCCCACCGCACCCGCGTTCCTCGCGCTGCTCTCGTGGGTCGCGGCCTTCTATCTCCTGCCGCGCATCCTGGGCCTGGGGGAGCGCGTCTCGCTCCTCTCCGGCGGCGCGGCCGCGGCCTGCCTGGTGGTCGCGGCGCTGACGCACAAACTCTGGCCGGTCCATGCCGCGATGACCCTCGGCCTGCGCGCCCACGTGGTGACGGTTCTCCTCGCGCTCTTTCACGCGTGGCGTCGGAGGAAGAACGGGTCGTTCTTCTCCGAGCCGCTCACGCGGTGGGCCGTTCTCCTCGTCTGCGCCGGCATGGCGGTGCGGCTCTTCGCGCTGTTCCACCCCGACTTCTACTATCCGGACGTGAGGACCCACTCGAAGTTCGTGTCGCTCATCTGGACCGAGGGGCTCTTCGGATTTCTCTCCAATCACATCGAGAACCAGCACCGTCACCTCCTCGGCCTGCAGTACGTCTCCGGCCGCTGGGTCGCGTTCCCGTACCCTCCCCTCCTCTACCTGTCGATCTACCCGCTCAGCCTCCTGGAGCTCCCGGTCGAGGAGTGGATGAAGCTCGTCCCGACTGCCCTTCTCTCCGTCGAGGCGCTGGTCCTGTTCGCTCTCGGCGGCAAGCTCGGCCTCGGACCGCGCGCCTCCCTCTTCGCGGTACTGCTTCACGCGAGCGCGCGGGTTCTCGCGTTCCGTCTCGCCGTCGCCTCCTACGCGTCGCTCTTCGGCCACTTCTGGGACATGCTCGCGGCGCTCTACCTGGCGGTGTTCTTCGACCGACTGCATCGTCCCCTCTACGGAGCCGGGCTCGGACTCCTGGTGGCGATCTCGATCCTCTCCTACGCAGGCAGCGTCCTGACGCTCGGTCTCTTCGTTCCGTCTCTGT
>DAISKN010000286.1:4739-5051 GCA_036820975.1 Acidobacteriota bacterium
GGGGACGCCCCAGCCTCCGGACCGCAGCCGCCCTCGCCGGCTGGCCTCTGGCCGGCGCGCTCGCGGCCGCATGGCTCTTCTACCTGCAGTACATTCCCGAGCTCCTGGGATCGTCCGCCGGGAGTGAAGCTTCGCCGGGAGGCGGCGGCCTTTCGGCGCTCGTCGAGCCGACGCTCACTCCCGGGGCGGCGCTCTGGATGGCCTTCCATCGCCTTCGCCTCTTCTATGGATGGCCCTACGCTCTGGGGGCGATGGCGCTTCTCGCCTGGTTCTTCCGGCTCAGCGGAAAGCAGCTCAAGTCGCGAAACAAGA
>DAISKN010000286.1:5061-8415 GCA_036820975.1 Acidobacteriota bacterium
CGCCTGGTTCTTCCGGCAGCGGGGCAAGGGCGTGCACCCCCTCGCCCTCCCCCTTGCCCTCGCGGCCTCCGCGACGTACCTGGCGATGAACTTCCTCCGCGCCGGCCTGGGCTCGACGCACATCTTCCAGTTCTCGAAAGACGACCTGGTGATCCTGCCGGTCGTCACGCTGCTTCTCGGCGGCCTGCTGCGTGTGTTGTGGGAGAAGGGGGCCGTTGCCAGAGCGCTCGCTCTCGCGCTTCTTCTGGGATGGGCAGGTTGGGGTCTATGGTCGCTTTCGGGCGACGTCCAGCGCCGGTTTCTCCGGCCTGACTATCCGTTTTCGCCGGGCTACGGCGGACGAGCTCAGGAGGCGAAGACCACGCGGTTTCCGCCGGCCCTCTTGGCCTCGTAGAGCGCGCGGTCCGCGAGCTCGAAGAGCTGCACCTCGTCGTCCGCCTGGTTCGGAAGCGAGCTCAAGCCGAAGCTCGCCGTCAGCGGGTGCGAAAGCTGGCCGATGGGCCCGACCCGAAACTGAGCGTCGATGCTGGAGCAGAGCTTGTCGGCCACCCGAAGTCCGTTGTCGGGGTCGGTCCGATGGAGAAGCACCGCGAACTCGTCCCCGCCGAAGCGGGCGATGAGATCGGTCGCGCGGAGCCGCTTCTGGAGAATCTGACCCACTTCCCGGAGGACGTCGTTTCCGGTGCGATGCCCCAGGCTGTCGTTGACGTGCTTGAAGCCGTCGAGATCGCAGAGCAGCAGGCAGAGGGAAGTCTCGTACCGCTTCGCCCGGGCGACCTCGGTTTTGATCTCGCTCTCGAAGTACGCGTAGTTCCGAAGACCCGTCAGATAGTCGAAGTACGCCATGAGCTCGGTTTGCCGCAGCTCGGCGCGCTCCATCACCATCGGCTCCGCGAGCAGATCGGTCTCGTTGAGGAAATAGTCGAAGGCCGCGGTGCGCAGATCGACCTTACGCCCCTCCGGAGCGGGAAACCTCGACTGGTGCATCAGCAGACGCTGCCAGTGGTACTCGACTTCCCTAGGCTCCAGGTTGAGCCGAAAGAAGCGGAAGATGCGATCGCGCTCCCTTTCGTGATCCGACAGGCCGTCGAGCTCTGAAATGGACGAAGGCGCAGGCCTTTCGAGCTGCTGAAACCTCAACACCGCCACCTCCTCGAAATTAAAGAGGCGCGCGCGGGCCGTTTGGGGGTCCGGCGCTCCAGTCACTCTGCTGATGTGGTTGAAAAAAGGATAGCAGGAAAACCTCCACCCGACAAACGCCATGGGGGAGAGCCCATGGGGACGAACCCTCGATCCCCCAGTGCTAAGATACCAAGTGATGGTCGCGACGATTTCGATCGTGATCTCGCTCACGGTTCTCGTCGCTCCCGGCGCCGAGGGCGAGGACGCGGAGACTCTCCTTCTTCGGGTGATCGAATCCCAGGAGCGGCAGCAGGAGCTCACCCGGGAGTACGCGTTTCGCGAGACCACGGTCACGCGAAACCTGGATTCCGAGGGCCGCGTAGAGGGCGCGAAGAGCGAAGTCGCACTCGTGACCCCCGGCCCCGACGGCGAGTACCGAAGGCTCGAGGGAAAGGACGGGCGGCCGCTCTCTTCCGAGGAGGAGGCCAAGGAGGAGCGCAGGTTCCAGAAGTATCTGAAAGAGCAGCTCCAGATGTCGCCGGAGGAGCGCGACAAAAAGACCAGGGAGAAGCTGAAGCGGCGCGTGGAGCGATACCAGGAAAGGCTGCGGGAGGCGATCGAGGTCTACGACTTCGAGCCCCTGGAAGACGAGGTCGTTCAGGACGTGCGCCTTCGGGTGTTCCGCTTCTCGCCCAAGCCGGGCTATGAAGGCCATTCCCGATCGACCAAGATACTCGCCCGGATGGAGGGCAAGGTCTGGATCGACCCGCGCCGGGACCAACTGGCGCGGCTCCGGGTGCGCTTCGTGAAGAGCCTCAAGTTTCTCGGAGGGATCTTCGGACGGGTGTCCGAGGGCACGGAGGCGTCCGCCGTGGGATGGTTCGACGGCGAAGGCGTCTGGCTGCTGGACGAAGTCGCGGTCTCACTGGACGCGCGCCTCTATTTCTTGAAGAGCTACAAGCAGCGCATCGAGATCGACTACCACGATTTCCAGCGGTACAGCGTCGACACCGAGGAGCGAATCCAACCGCTGAAACCGGTCAAGCCCTCAGGGTCGAAGTAAGCGGCACGCCGAAGGCTACGAGGAACATCACCGATTTCCCCGAAGCGTGGGGGGAAAAGAACTCCGTCACCGCGTCGTCGAAGAACGTGAGGCCGCTCGCGCCCAGCCCAAGCGCGTAGGCCGCGAGATAGGCCCTGCCGCCGACGAGCCCGCCCGCGATCTGCGCCACCCGGTAGCCGCGGTCTCCGTAGCGCGCGAGGATCGGATCGAGATCGACCAGCAGGTAGAGGTTCGCCGCCGCATCGCCCGCGAGGTCCTGCTCGAGATCGAGAAACCGCGCGTTCGCGCGGAAGTCTCCTTCCCGGAGAAGCTCGAGGCCGCGGACGGGCGGATGAAAAGCGTAAGCGCCGGGCGGAAGGCCGCTCACCTGGTTCGCGATCACGTAGGGGTCGCAGAGCGTCGTCTCTGCCGGGAGCGAGTCCGCGCTCACTCCTCGCGTCGAGCGGGCGAGAATCGCGGAAAGCGCGCCATAGCCGATCGCCCCGGCCCGCTGAAATGCACGGGACGAGCCCCGCTTTCGGATGACGCGCTCGACCTCCTCGAGTCCGACCGTCTCGGCCGGCGGCGGATCGAGGTGCCGAAGCGTCGTGCCGCTCCCGTGGTGCCCCGTCGATTCGACCGGTCCCGACTCCCTCCACTCTCTCGCCTCGGCCCCGCTTCCGAGGGAGCTCGCTTTCTGCATCTCCCGGATCTCCGGGTAGTCGACCTCGGCCGCGGAGAGGGGCGTGGTCTCGAGGCCGAGGGGCGCGACCGCCGGCGGCGTCGCCGGTGCTCCACTTCGCCCGACGTCGCGGATCGCGACGAGCGCCACCGCCGACTCCTTCTCCGCGTCGACGTCCAGCAGACGATGGACGACGTCGTCGGCGAAACCGAGCAGGAGGCGCATGGGAACTCCGCTGGGGTCACCCACGGCGAAAAGGTTCGCGAGCATCGTGCCGCTGTCCCAGAACGCGTGCCGATAGGCGCGGGCGCGATACTTCCAGGCGTTGCGCCAATAGGTCGTGGTCAGCGCCAGGAAGGAGCCCGCGTCCGAGGCGCCCGGCTCGCCGCCAGTGGCATCCACCAGGTGGCCCCGGAAATCCCCGGACCGCAGGCGGTCGAGAACGTGAAGGCGCGGATCGTAGTGGTAGACCCCGGCGTCGAGGCCCTCGAGCCCTCCGGTCACGAGA
>DAISKN010000287.1:0-8368 GCA_036820975.1 Acidobacteriota bacterium
ATCGCGAGCGAAAGCGCGTAGAGCGCCGCTCTCGGCGCGGAGCCGAAGAGGAGCGCCGACAGAGCGAACGCGAGGGCGAGCGCCGCTCCCGTCGCGGCGCGCTCGACGGTCCGGCTTCCGGTTATTTCCGCGCTCGGATCATGATGTGCCATCCGAGGGGTCTCCGAATGGCGTCGGGCAGGATCTCGAAGAACGGGACCAGGAGATAGTTGTTGAGCTTGGCGAAGGCGTTGTCGAACTTCAGCGTTCTCTTCGGGAACCGGTCCACGTGGATCTCGACGTTCCGGAACCGATGGAAGAGCTTCCGGCACTCGGAAGGCGTGTACTTGCGGATGATGGGAGCGTCCTTGTCCCGATGCTCGACGTTCGTGCCCGAGAGCCAGGCGACGAAATTGAACCACGAGACGCGGTTGTAGAGCATGATCACCGCTTCGCCGCCGGGCTTGAGCACCCGGTGGACCTCCGCGATCGCTTTCTCGGTATCCACCGTGTGATGGAGGACGCCGTGAGAATAGACGACGTCGAAGGACTCGTCGGGAAAGTCGAGGGCTTCCGCGTTCCCCTGCCGGATGTTCCCGGAGTAGCCTTCGCGCGCGAGGTTCCGGGTCGCGAGGTCGACGGCGTTCTCCGTCAGATCGCGGGCCGAGACGTCGGCCCCCGCGCGGGCGAACTGCATGAGGTCGATTCCCGCGCCGCATCCGATCTCGAGGACTTTCTTCCCCTTGTAGCGGGGGAAATCGACGTAGGCCCGGAGGTAGTCGATCTTGTCGTATCGGTACTTCTCGAGAGCGTCGAAGAACTCAGCGGAGCCGATGGGAAGATCGGTGACTTCGATGTCGTTGACGTACTCGTTCCAGTACCGGCGCACGTCCTCCAGAGTGTGGGCGTTTTCCATGGACGAGGCGGAGTCTAGCAAGGGCACCGAAGTCGATCAAGGAACAGAACGCTCGAGCACGGGAAGAACCGGAAGAACGCAAGGGCGCAAAGGTTCGCAAGGGCGCGCCCGGGCGTCTTTGCGTTTCTTCCCCTCTTCCCTTCCTCTGGCCTAGACAATCTCCGCGGTCCAGAGACCATTTTCATCGTTCCGGGTCCCGCAGCGCGGCATGCCGATTGCGTTGAGATTCTCAGAACGGCTTGCTGAAGCTCACGAGGAACCGCGGGCCCTCGGAGCCTTGCGCCACTTCGAGTCTCAGGAGGATGCGGTTCCGCCTCAGCACGCGGATGCCGGCGCCGAACGAGTGCTCGAGACCTCCCAGTCTCAGATCCGAGAAGCTCCCGTAAGCGCCTCCCGTGTCCCAGAAGACGACGGCGTCGAGCTTTCCCCGCAGGATCGCCGAGCGATACTCCACGGTCGCGAGCACCAGATCCTCGCCCCGGAATCGATTCAAGGGGAATCCTCTCAAGCTGTGGCTTCCGCCGAGCCCGCGGGTGAAGAAGAACGGGATCTCGGTCGCGCTCCCATGGTCGAGCCAGTCGGCGCGGAGTCGAGTCACGAACCCGTGGTCGTGACCGGGAAGGGGGAGCGCGTTCTGAAATTCGAAGCCGAATCGGCGGAAGCCCGGGTCCCCCGCGCCGAGGCCGAGGAACTGTCTCACGTCGCCCCGGACGAAGCTTCCGCGGCGGGGATAGCCGGGCTCGTCGCGGGTATCCCAGAAGAGGGATGCGCCAACTGTCGCATACGTGAAGTCGTTCCCAAAACCAACGACCGCCGTGGGACCGAACTTGAGCTCCGGCGAGGGGAGCGCGCGGTTCTCACCGCTTCTAGCGGAGATGCGACGGAGGTCGCCCCCGAATTGGAGGCCGACGGTCCCGGTCACGGCGAGGTCGAGCTCGGTGCCGACCGCGGTTTCCCTCAGGCCGTAATCCGTGCGGTCGAGACGCTCGCTCTCGAGACCGAAGCCGAAGAAATCCTCCTGGGCGAGGTCGCGATGCAGGAACCCGGTTCGAAGACGAAGCCGCTCGTTCGCCTGGAGAACGGTCTCGTGGACGACGGCCAGCTGGAAGTAGCCCTCCGAGGTTCCCAGCGCGCTCCAGCGGACAGCGCTCCCGCCGTGGCGCCATAACGTGTGGGTGAAGCCGAGGCCGATGCCGGAGCCGGAGACGACCCCTCCGATTCGGGGCGTGACGTCGTAGCGCCGAAATCCCTCGTCGAGACTCTCGAACGGATTTTCTTCGGGTCGATCGCCGAGGAGGCGCGCCCAGAACGTTCCCGAAAGACGAAGAAGCTCTCCCAGGTCGCCGCGTCCCTCGTCCGCTTCCTCGAGAAGGCTCTGCCCCAGGGCCGCGGGAGCTTCCGCCAGGAGAAGAGCGACGAGGAGGAAGACGTGCGTCTTCATGAGAACCGTGGTATTTGCAAGAGCCGCGCCAGCTCGAAACCGCGGAACTCGTTGATTCTCAGCGGCTCCCGCCCGCAGATCCGTCCTCGATCGCGTAATTTTTGCAGTCGGGCAAGGACGCCTATAATGTGTTCCCTGGTGACCGACCGTCCCCGCGAGCCTATGATGTCTTCCCATGCGTGAGCACCGAGGCGCTCTCGCTCTCATCGGCACCATCGGGTTGGTGCTCGCGGGCTTCTCCCTGACGCTCGACTACCCCCGGGCGGCGGGCACGTTCTGGAGCGATGGCGCGACGTACTACGCGATGGCGCACAGCATCGCGTTCGACGGCGACCTTCTCTACGAGCGCGAGGACCTGGTCCGGGTGTTCCGCGAGTTCCGAAGCGGGCCCTCGGGACTTTTCCTGAAACGGGGGCGCGAGCTCGACCTGACCCTCACGAGCCGGATCCCCTTCCTGGTGAGCGAGGGACCTCTCACTTCGGAGCTCTATTACGCGAAGTCGTTCCTCTATTCGCTCGCAGCCGCCCCCTTCGTGCGCGTCGCCGGCACCAATGGCCTCCTGCTGCTTCACGCGGTTCTCCTGACCGCGGTTCTCTTCGCGGGCTACTTCTTCCTCGCCGCCTACGTCTCCCGGGGGATCGCTCTCGCATCGACGCTGACGTTCTTCTTCGCCTCCGTCGTGCCCGCCTACTTCGTCTGGCTCACTCCCGAGCTCTTCAACCTCTGCCTGGTCTTTCTCGGTGCGTTCTTCTGGCTCTACAAAGAGCGGGCGCAGAGCCCGCCGCGTCTTCTTCGCGGCGTCACCTCCGACCTGGTGGCGGCGGCAATCTGGGGAGCGGTGACGTACTCGAAGCCGAACAATCTGTTCCTGCTCGCCCCGATGCTCGGCTTGCTGGTCTGGCGGCGCCAGTGGGTACGAGGACTCAAGGCGGGAGCGGTCTTCGCCCTCTTCCTCGGCGGCCTTTTCCTCACCAACCTCCTTATCACCGGAGACATGAACTACCAGGGCGGTGAGCGCAAGACCTTCGGCGGCAAGTATCCCTATCAGCGTCCGGACCTCACGTTCGACAACACCGGCTTGTCCATGAGGACGGATGTCCTCTACACCCACCAGCCCTGGGACATCGTGGCGCACGACGTGTACTTCTTCTACGTCGGGCGTTTTTCCGGAGTAGCCGTGTACTTCTTTCCCTCGATGGCCGCGCTCGCCCTCTTCCTGTTCTCGCGGGAGAAACACCTCTACCAGTGGCTGATACTCGCGGTTGCGACGTTCGGGGGACTGCTCCTCGTCGTCTGGAGCCCGACGAACTACTTCGGCGGGGGCGGGACCCTGGGAAACCGGTACTTCACCAGTCTGTTCCCGCTCTATTTCTTCCTCGTCCCGAACGCCACGCGGCCTCTCCTCCCGCTCGTCGCGTCCTGGGGCACCGCTTCGATATTCCTCACGTCGATTCTGGCGGGCCCGTTCGAGGCGGGGCGCCGTCCGGGCGAGCACGCCACCACGGGAATCTTCAAATGGCTTCCTCCCGAGCTTTCGGCGATCAATCACCTGCCGACCAACAGCGATCCGCAGAAGTTCCGGCAGCAATTCGACGAAAGCTTCCTCGGCTACTTCCTCGACAACAACACCTGGGGAAGAGAGCGGCGCAGCCCGGGAGGTCTCGGTTTCCACGTGAAAGGGGGCGCCGAGGCCGAGCTGGTGGTGCGAACCGGCATCGAGCTCACCCAGCTCGTGGTGCGGGTGACGAACGTGGCGAGCGAGAGGAACCGGGTGAGCGTCTGCGCGCCTGGAGGGTGCGAGAGCCGGGTGCTGGAACCGGGCCAGAAGGAGATCCTCGAAATCCCGGCGGGCCGCCCGTTTCCTTACGAAGACTTCGGACAGCGCTCGTTCTGCTATCTGGTCACGATCGAGGCGGAGAAGGGCTCAATCCCCCTGCTCGAGAGCCGGGGCGAGACCGACTGGCGCAACCTCGGCGCTTTCGTCCACATCGAGGCCGACCCCTACCCCGGAATCTAGGAGTACGCATATGGCCCACATCCAGCTCCCCGCGGGACTGCCGGGGATTCGCGGTCCGATGGCTTTCCGCCCGGAGACGGCCCGGCCGCTGAGCCAGCTCGCTGAGATTCTGCTCCGCGGCGAGAGCACCCTGACCCGCGCCGAGCGCGAGCTCATCGCCGCGCGCGTTTCCGCCGGAAACGACTGCGACTACTGCCGGACGAGTCACGGCGCCATAGCCGCCCAGTACCTCGGAGGCGACGAGGCGGTGGTCGCCTCCGTGTGCTCGGACCCCGATGCGGCGCCGGTATCGGCGAAGCTCAAGGCGCTCCTCGCGATCGCGGGAAAGGTTCGGGAGGGCGGAAAGAGCGTGCGCGCCGAAGATGTCGAGCGCGCGCGGGCCGAGGGCGCGACCGACCTCGAGATCCACGACGCCGTGCTGATCGCCGCGGCGTTCTGCATGTTCAACCGCTACGTCGACGGGCTCGCGACCTGGACGCCGGAGGACCCGGAGTCCTACCGCGAGCGCGCGGCTTCGATCGTGCGCGACGGCTATGTGAACCTCGCGCGCCGCCTGGCGGAAGTGGACTAGTCGAGCGGCAATTTACCAACCGGCAGAAGAGTGCGAAAAGGGGGATATGGAGATTCTGCAATCAGGGAGATGAATCCGAATTCCATCCCCCTGTCCCCTATCTCCGCGTCCGCTTTCTTGCCAGCGCCTCGTTAGATCTCGACGAGCTCTCGACCGATGAACTCGGGCGCGAGCGAGTTGGGGTCCACTCCGGAGAGATGCCGAACCAGAGAGTCCACCACCATCGCGTCGAGATAGCTCTCCACCAGTCGCTTCTTCGAGACGAAGCTCACCCCCATCCCCGGCGGGAGGAGGGAGCTCGAGATTCCCCGCTCGGCGACCCAGACCACTTTCGCGGGCGTCTCGATGAGCGCGTGGTCGACGGCGTCGGGGCTCGCGATATAGATCGTGACCGGGGAGTCTACGGGCAGCAGTTGCCGCGCCGAAAGGAAGATGCCTCCGCGGCTCAGGTTCACCGCGAGGCCAGCGTGGAACTCGCCGCCGACGGAGTAGATCATCTCGGTCTCGAGCGGCACGCGAAGTCGCTCGCGGGCGGGGACCTTCTTGAGCACGTCCTCCGCCGAGAATCGCCGCCTCACCCGGCGCGGCGAGAGCCCGGTGTGCGCCATCAGCAGATCGTAGAAGTCCTTCAACTCCGCGAAGCGCCGTTCCTCCTCCGGCTCGAGCCTTCCGCCGCGTTGGACTTTCGTGTCGTTCAGGCTCGCGAACTCGCCGATCAGATCGAGAATGGTTTTCATGAGTCTCCCCGATGCGTGCGGTCTTCCCGGCGGAGCGGCCGGGAAGCGGACCGGTCGGTTGAACGATGCGCAGTCCTCGGGGGAAGACGAAAACAGATGATGCGATTATCCGTGTCGAGAGCCGGTCCCGTCCGTGATCGAGAGAATCCCCTTTTCCCCTACGTGTGGGATTGCACCCCGGTTCTGATCTAACATCATCATTAGCGTGATGCTCCGACTGCTTCCGTTCGGTGCCGCGGTGGCGCTTGCCTTGCTCATCCCCACCCCCTCGAGCGCCGTCCCCAAGGTGCACCTCCTGGGAACCGGCGGCACGATCGCCGGCGGGAGAGGGGGCGCGCTCGGGGCCGGCGATCTCGCGTCCCTCGTCTCGGACCTCTCGACCGTAGCCGAAGTCTCGGTCGAGGACTATTCCAACATCGGGAGCTCGCGCATGACTCCGGAGCTGCAGTTCCGGCTGGCGCAGCGGGTGCGAGCTCTGTTCCAGGAACGAAGCGAACTCGCCGGCATCGTCATCACGCATGGGACCGACTCCCTCGAGGAGACCGCGTTTCTCCTGGACCTCGTGGTCCCGGCGGGAAAGCCCGTGGTGTTCGCGGCGGCGCAGCGGCCCCCGCGCGAGAGCGACACCGACGGCCCTCGCAATCTCCTGAACGCGATCCGCATCGCCGCGCTTCCCGGGGCGAGGGGGCTCGGCGTCCTGGTGACGCTCAACGACGAGATTCACGCCGCCCGCGACGTCCGGAAGACGCACTCGATCGCGCTCGACGCCTTCGTCTCTCCCTGGGTCGGACCGATTGGCCATGTGGACTCGGGACGCGTCTATCTCTACCACCAGCCCGCGCGGCTCCTGACGATCGACGCTCCGGCCGTCGAGCCGCGGGTCGACCTGGTCACCCTCTACGCCGGAAGCGACGGAAGCGCCATCCGCCAGGCGGCCGCATCGGGAATGCGCGGGATCGTGGTCGAGGTATTCGGGCGCGGGAACCTGCCGCCGGAGGCGATGGCGGCGGTCATGGAAGCGCGGGAGAAGGGCGTCGTCGTCGTCTTCACCACGCGCACCGGGGGCGGCCGGGTGGAGCTCGGCGAAGACGCGAAGCGGGCGGGGGTCCTGTCGGCGGAAGATCTCGACGGGCTGAAGGCGCGCATCGTCCTCGTCGTCGCGCTCGGAGCCGGCGCCGACGCGGACGGAATCACCTCGTACTTCCGGCGACTCGCGGGAGAGCTCGATGCTTCCGTCGCCTCGAACTAGCCTTCCGCGGCTCATCCTCGTCCCCGCGCTCCTCAGTCTGGGAGTGACCCTTCTTCGGCTGACAGGAGAGCTCCTTCGCTGGTCGGAAGCGTGGTTCTCGACCGCGACCCAGGGCGTCGCCCCGAGCGGCTGGAGCTGGCTCATCGGCATCACCTGGCTTCCGATTCCGTTCGGAGCGTACTTCGCCTGGAAGCTCTGGACCGCCGGGCAGGGACCCTCGGGCCCGCCCTTCCGCGCCCTGGCATGGTCGCTCGGCGCGATCGGCGTCGTTCTCCTCGGAATGTCCTACCGTCCGCCTTTGCCGTTCCCGCAGGTCCTGCTCTTCATTTGGGGGTCGATGATCCCCGCCGGGATCCTCGCGTACCGGGCCTGGCCGGCCCTCGGGCAGACGCTTCTCGCGTACGGCCTCGCCGCCCGAATCCCGGTCGCGGGGATCATGTTCCTCGCGATGATGGGCCGATGGGGCACGCACTACGACTACGTGGGCATGCCCCCGGAGTTTCAGATGAGCTTGTGGCGGGGGTTCTTCTGGCTCGCGTTCTTTCCCCAGCTGGTGTTCTGGGTGCTCTTCACCCTGGTGCTCGGCGCGCTCTCGGGCTCGCTCTTCGCTCTCGCCGCGAGCGCCCGCGTCAAATCTCCACCTGCATTCGCACCTCGATGACCCGGGATGGAGGAATGCGGTGGAAGGTTCCGACTCGAGATCGACGCGCCAATTCGCTTCCCGAGTGCTGTAAACTTCGATGATGGACAATTCGGGTTCATTCGCTTTCGTGGCGCTGGCGACGGCGACGCTCGTCGGTGCCAGTCCCCAACAGGCGCCGCCGCGAATGATCGCATCGGAGTCGGGTACTCGCGGTGCCGAGCAGGGAGGCCGCTTCGTCCTCGAAGACCCCAGAACGGCTTTCTACTACCCTGACGACAAGCAGATCATCGTGCGGTTCGAATGGGAAGGTCGCCCGGGCCGGCACCACTTCGAGGGACGATGGAAGAACTCCTCCGGTAAGGCCGTCATGGTCTCGGAGTTCGAGTACGAATCGCCGGGCCCCCGTTTCGGAGCTTACTGGACTCTCCAGCTCAGCGATTCCGTGACGCCAGGACTCTGGGCGCTCGAGGCGGTCGTCGACGGCATTCCCGCGGGAATGCATGCGTTCCAGATCCTCCCGAGCGCCGATTCGAATCTCATGCGGGCGACTCGCGCCGAGCTCACGCCCGGCCAGGTATACGCGCGCATCCAGGCGGTTACGGCTACCGTCCATCGACTCGACGCGTCGGGACAGACGGTCACCGCTGCCTCCGGGGTCCTCGTTCCCGGCCGTCGTCTGGTAACCACGTTTGCCGTCATAGATGGGGCGGCTCGAATCCGGGCGACGCTGGCCGATGGAAGAGCCTCGGTCCTCGATCGGATTGTCGCGTGGGATCGCCGTCGAGATTGGCGAGCGTATCGGCGAGAGCATGCGG
>DAISKN010000288.1:0-3900 GCA_036820975.1 Acidobacteriota bacterium
CCCCTCGAACTCCGCCTGGTCGGCGTCGACGGTCGAGGCGGTGGCGAGGTCCCGATTCACGGGCTCGAGACCGCCGGGGACGGGGTCGTCGACGACGAGAAAATTCCGCGGCGCGGGAAGCGAGAGGAAGAGATCGACTTTTACGAGCTCGCCGCTCCGGATCCGCAGGGGCTCCTGGAGCAGGACCCAAACGCCCCCTCTCTGGACGCTGTACTCGCGTCGAATCTCGACGCCGGCGTTGATCGGCTCCGTCTTCAGCTCCTTCGGGGAGTAGAAGAGCCGGGCGGCGTAGTACAGGCGCCCGGGGCCGAGCTTCGAGAGGCGAAGCTGTCCCGACTTCCCGGGGTCCGTCGCTCGCAGCGGGCGCTGGTGATCGACGGGCGGATCTCTCCGGTCATCGAACGTCGCCTCCCCGAGGGCGTCACCGTCGAAGAACGTGCGCAAGGTGAAGCTCGGAGTCTCGCTCTCGTAGAGGCGGCTGTAGTCGATGAGGGCGTTCATGCAGAAGACGTTCTCCTGCGTGTTCTCCCATCGATCGCGCTTTCCCCGGGACTGGGTGATGGTGCGGGTGAGCTCGAACGGGAGGTCGCCTTCGGGCTTCGTCGAGCGCCGGGTGAGCGCGCTCAGGACGGCGCACTGCGTTCGCTCGGGGCTTCCGAGAATCCGGGCGTATCCGTCGTCGACGCTCTCGGTGAACGTGATTTTCCCTCCGCTGCGGTTCGAATGAGCGAAGATCGAGTCCTCTACTTCGCGGGCATCGACGCCGAGGGCGTTCGCCGCCATCAGGAAGTGGGCCTTGCCGAAGAGGTCCATTTCGCTCGCGTGGGATCGGTAGCGCTCGAGGTCCGCGGCCTCGAGCGAGCCTCGGAGAGCGAGCGCCGCGAGCGCCACGGCCCGCACGCTCGACGACATTCCGCGGGTGTAGAACTCGGGGAACACGTCCGTCCGCAGGAACTGGTTCAGATAGGCGTGGAGCCTCGTCTCGACCGCCGAGGGGATCGTGTGCCCGCGCTCGCGAAGCCAGTGGAAGGCGAGGGCGGTGTAGGCGCTGAGATAGGGACTGGCGTAGTCGTCCTCGGGGATGTAGTACACCATGCCGCCGTTCGGCGCCTGGTAGTTCGCCGCGAAAGCCAGGGTCGCGTCGGGAAGCTCCTCGTGTCCTTCCCATTCGAAGTCCTTCCGGACGTAGTCGCGAAGCGCGGCGAAGTGGGAAGCCATGACCGCCTTGGTGAGCTTCTGCTCCCAGCAGGCGTAGGGATAGTCGCGAAGGTATTCGAAGGCCCCCTCGAGGTTTCCGAGCACCGTCGGGCTCGAGACCACGCTCACCCGGCCGACGTCGGTCCGCATGTTCTCGGGGAAGAGGAAGGACTCGAGGGTGTTGGGCTCGACGCCCGTGCCGTAGGTGGCCGCGACCTCGAGCGCCTCACGCCTTCTCACGTCGAGCGGAAGCCGCAGAGCGTCTCCGTCCACGAGATCGGAGGCCCGGACGGTGAATACCACCTCTCCCACTCCCGTGGCGCGAACGGGGAAGCTCACGTCGTACCGCTGGTAGGGCTCGGCTTCGATCGTCTGCGCCGCGAGACCCGAAGACTCCGCCGCTCCCGCGACCTCCGCGGTCACGGTCAGGGTGCGGACCTCCTCGGTTCGATTCATCACCGTGAAGCGCGCGTCGAAGCGATCGCCTTCCGTGACCTGGTTCGGAAGGGCGGGCCGGATCTCCGTGGGCTGGTTCACCACGAAGTGCCCCTGGCCCAGTCCCATGCGATCTTCCGCGGTCACCGCCATGGTGAGGATGCGCCAACCGGTGAGGTTGTCGGGGACCTCGAACTCGATCGTCGCCCGGCCTTCCGCGTCGGGAACGACCGCCGGGTTCCAGTAGCTCACGAACTTGAAGAGCGTCCTGAGGTCGGGCCCGCCTCCGCCGTCGCCGCCGGGGCTCGCGCCCTTCTTCTCGAACTTCTGGATGCCGATGAGCCGCGTCAAGAGGTTGAAGTTCTCGACGTCCAGGGGCTCGAGGGAGTAGAACCCGCGATAGGGGTCGAAGTAGGCATCCCCGCCGCCGATGAGGTCGAACACCGCTTCGTCGAGAACCGCTACCGCGAGCTCCATCGGCGGAAGCGAGGTCGAAGCCCAGAGCCGCGGTCGTGCCTTCAGCTCCACTTTCACCTTGTCCCGGGGCTTGTAGAGGTCCTTCTCCGGCTGGACGTCCACCACGATCTCCTTCGCGGGATCGACTACAGGCACCTGCACGTAGCCCATGCGGAACGCGGGCTTGCCCAGGTCGAGATCGTCCTCGCTCGGCGGCGCCTCGACGCGCGGCGACGTCACCACGGCGGAGAGATAGAAGCCGGGGACGTGGTCCTCTCCCACCTGAACCTCGATGACCTCCGTCGATTCCTCGAAAGTCTCGAGCCAGTGGCGCTGGACCCCGTACCGCTCGATGGTCATGAGCGCTTTCGCTCCCGGGAAGGGATTGCGCACGAGGAATCGCGCGGTCTCTCCGACCCGGTACTCCTTCTTCTCGGGCTCGATGTCGAGCCGGTGTCCTGGCGATTCTTCCCAGAGCACCTGGCCCTTTCCCGCGGCCCACCGGTTGGTCGAGACCTCGTAGGCGCGGCCCTTGGAGTCCACGATCGCCGCCGAGAGCTGATAGAGACCGGGCTTTTCGGGAGTGAACCCGCAGCGCGAGGGCTCGGAGCCCGAGATCGCGGCGCAGGTGGCGACGTCGACCCACTGGTGGTTGTACTGGGTGATGTACGCGTTTCCCGCTCCCTTCACCCGCGACGCCGTGGTCTCGCGGTACTGGACGCGGAAGCTGACGTCGGTGCCGCTCGCCACGTCGTCGACGGTGTCGACCACGATGGCCTGGATCTCCGAGGCCTCACCCGCATTCAGGAGCCAGCCCTCTTGTCGAATCCCGACGAACCGATCCCGGCCCAGGTACTCCGCGGTGGCGCGGCCGGCGATGTACTTCCCGCGGTCGTCCCGAACGGCGCTTTCGATGAGCATGCGTCCCCGGGGAAACGTCTGATCGAGGACGGGAACCGTCGTCTCGAGCTCTCCCTCGACGTCGACCGGGGCTTCACTTTGATGGACCGTCACCGTCTCTCCGTATCCGCTTCCGAACCAGAAGCCCGCGGCTTTGGGATTCTCGGAGGTCACGGTCGTGGGAGTGATGTTCACCGTGACGCGGGAGTCGGCGTCGGGGTAGGGGCCTCCCGAGTGAAGCTTGGCGCTGGTCGCGACCCGGATCTCGTCGCCCGGCTCGTAGCGCTCGCCGTCGAGATCCGTCGTGACGCGGAAGGGCGCGGGGGTGAAATCGGCGACGAGGACGCGGAGAGGCTCCCAGGCTTCGTTGTGGAAGCTCGACTGGAGCTGGAACCGGTACCAGCCCACGGCGCCCGATTCCGCGACCCGGAGCTCGCCGTCGAGAGCGCCGAAGGCGTTGAGCCGGAGCTCGGTCTCTTCGTGGACCATCTTCTCCATCGGGTCGTAGACCTGGAGGTGGTACGTTTCCTCCGGCGCCTTCACGAGGCGGTCGTTGTTCTGATCGCGCACGTAGAGCTTGTACTGGATGGTGTCGCCCAGGCGATAGACTCCCTGGGCGGTGGTGCCCCAGGCGCGCACGTGGCCGTAGCGGGTCCGGGTGTAGGAGGGAATCCAGGTGTTGTTGGCGCCCTCGATGTAGACCCAGAAGTCGGAGGAGAGCGGCGCGAGCGCGAGCTCGCCGTCCTTCTCTACTGACACGAAGAACGTCTCCTCCGCGTTCCGATTGGTGAGGCCCTCCCACCGCGGCGTCTGGAGAAGCGGGTTCAGCTCCGCCTGTCCGGCAAGGAAAGCGACACCGGTGGCGTCGGTCGTCGCCCGCCAGTGGCTCGCCGCCGACCGTCGGGAGGCCGC
>DAISKN010000288.1:3910-8338 GCA_036820975.1 Acidobacteriota bacterium
GGTCGTCGCCCGCGAAAGAGGCTCGCGCTCGCGAAGCGCGGACGCGGGGGCCGTGCGGTACAGGAACACCGAGGCCCCTTCGACGGGAAGGCCGGTCGACAAATCGGTCACCCAGACGGTGGTGTTCTGGTGACCGAGCTTCGTATGGACCGCGAACGGGGTCACCTGCGAAAAGAGCCGATCCTCTTCGTACGTGTTCACGGTCTCGGGACGCGTGCGGACGTTCGCGAAGAGGGCTCCGCTCTTTCCCCCGAGCCATTCGCGCGTGGGGAGCGGATGGCGAAAGGCGACGTTCGGGGCCTCGGGAAGCGACAGGGTCTCGGTGCGGGTGACGACGCCTCCGGCGGTCAGCGCTTCGACGTCGAGCTCGAGGGCGTCGAGGTTGGTGACGACGACGGGAACGCGGGTCTCGACGTTCTTCTCGAGAGTCGAGACCGGGTGAGTGATCGCCGCCCGGGGCGGCCGATCCGAAGTCGTGAATACGAGGTCGATGTCCCGGGAGAGCGGCCGCCCGAACTCGTCCAGAAGGGACGAGCCCTCGGCTCTGAGCCGGTACGTCGTCCGCGCGTGAAGGAGCTCGGGAAGCTGCGTCGAGTAGGTCTCGTCCTGCGAGCGCGCCCACTCGAGCCGCGAGTAGCTGTAGATGCGGTCCCACGGGTCGTAGTCCTCGCGACCTCCCGCGAGGTCCGGCTCGAGAGTCAGGTGGTCCCGCAGGACCTCCTTCACCACGGGGGCGGCGAAGAGGACCTCGACGGGCGCCATCGGGTTGCAGGGTCTTCCGGGAAGGCTCTCCGAGGGCCGCAGGGTGATCGCGTTGCCCGCGATGTCCGAGCACCGAATGCCGAGAAAACCGTGCGAGGGGAAGGTGAAGACGCTGACCACCTGATTATCTTCCATACTGAGAAGAGGGCCATCGAGCGACGCGAGGCCTTTTGCGGCGACGAGGTGGACCGTTGCGTCCGGCGGGAGCTCTCTTTGCGGTCGAACGCGCCAGTAGCGCTCGGGCTCCGGCACTTGCAGGTTCGCGGGCTCGACCACCGCGGGGAAACGGGCGCCGGCCTCAGTCTGGAAGAAGAGGCGGCTCCGCAGCGCGTCGGCGGACATCCTCTGGTTGAAGGTCACGGTGAACTGCGGGCTCCCGGGCCCGATCCATTGCTCGAAGTCAGTGCTCGTCACCTTGGGCCGTTCCGTCTCGAACTCGTGATTCACGACTTCGGCCAGGGTCGCTCCGTCCTCGGTCCGAATCCCGGGCCGAACCGTGAGCCGGTACTTCGTCGCCGGGCGGAACGAATCGTCCTCTTGAAGCTGGCAGGCCAGCGACGACGTGTCGAGCCAGCGCCACTCGCAGGCGAGGGAAGGCTCGATCGCGACGGGAATCTCGTCCGCCCGCCGCTCCATCCGTCCAATGGGCGCGACCTTTCGATCGAACTGGATGACGATCTGCCGTCCCGGAGGGACCTCCGCCCCCCGCGGGGTGATGGAAAGGACGCGAAGGGGCGACCCCGGCTCGCTCTGGCCTCTTCCTCGAGAGGGCGCTCCCGCGGTGAACGCGGTGACGAGGGAGCAGACGAGCAGCAGCCTTCCTCTCGAGCCAAGCTCTTTCATCATGGTCGTAATCGCTCCTGAACGATGGTACGGGGACTTTGTGTCGAAATTACGGCGCCCGTCGGTCGCGTTTGAGGGCGGACCGGCGCTTTTTTTCTTCCAGCCGACGCTCTTTGGCGGCCCGGGACGGCGCGGTCTTCTTTCGCTTCTTGGGTTTCGCCTTCGCCCGGCGGATGAGCTCGGCGAGACGTTCGAGGGCATCCTCGCGATTCTGCTTCTGCGAGCGGAAGCGGCTCGCCTGGATGACGAGAACCCCCTCGTCCGAGATCCGCGTCCTCGCGATCTGTCGGAGCCGGCGCTTGACCTCCGCGTCGAGGGAGCGCGAGCGCTCGATGTGGAAACGGAGCTCGACCGCCGTCGAGGCCTTGTTCACGTGCTGGCCGCCGGGACCTCCGGCGCGAACGAATCTCAGCTCGATTTCGTCATCGATCGCGGACATAGGGGGATGGTTACCTCTAGTATAATCCCCCGTCCCGATGATGGAAGCGGCCCGCCTGCTCGAGTCCTCTCTCGTGATCGACGGCTGCCAGTTCGCGGGCGAGACCTTTCCCGGTCCTCCGAAGCGGCTCGACGCCTTCCTGTACACCGTCCACGGCCCGTCGTTCGAGAGCGCGGCCGCCGAGATGGGAAGGATTCACGACGGGGAGCTGCCCGTCATTCGCAGTCTGCCCGATCTAGACGCCGCGCGGGCGGAAGGGCGGACGGGAGTCATCCTCGCGTTCCAGGATCCGTCGCCGATCGACAACCGCCTCGAGCTCCTGCGGGCCTTCTACGAGCTCGGCCTCAGGGTCCTGCAGCTCACCTATAACAAGGCGAACTACATCGGCACCGGCTGCGCCGAGTCACAGGACCGCGGGCTAACCGACTTCGGCCGCGACGTCGTCCGCGAGATGAACCGCCTCGGCATGGCGATCGATCTCTCGCACGTGAGCCGTCGCACGGCGCTCGAAGCCATCGAGCTCAGCGAAGACCCCGTGGTCTTCTCCCATGCCTGCGCCCGGGCTCTCGCGGACAATCCGCGCAACCGCACCGACGAGGAGATCCGGGAGCTCGCGGCGAAGGGCGGGGTCATCGGCATCACCCCCTGGAGCCCGATCTGCTGGAAGCGCGAGCGGGACGAACCGCCGTCTCTCGAGGACTACCTCGATCACGTCGAGCACGTGGCGAGCCTCGCGGGCCCGGAGCACGTCGCGTTCGGCACCGATCAAACGGTCGACGGGACCGCCGACGAAGAGGGAATCGGCTACCAGGGACGGCTCTACCCGCAGGTGGTGGGGGAGTTCGACCGGCGCGTCGGAACGACGCCGGCGGTCCGCTACGTACGCGGCTTTCGCGGCATCGGGGAGCTGGGACACGTCGTCGAAGGGCTCCTGAAGCGCGGCTTCTCCGAGGAGGACACGAGAGAATTCCTCGGTGGCAACTTTCTACGGGTGTTCGAACGAGTCTGGAGGAAGGATGCCTGATATCGAGATCGCCGGAACCAGGGTTGAAGCCGGCGGGAGACGGCTGGTGGTGATCCCCGTGACCCGGGATCTCGCCATGCCAATCGACATTCACACCCACGTGCTCGCGGGAAAGAGGGACGGTCCGACGCTTCTCCTCCTTTCCATGCTTCACGGCAACGAATGGTTCTCGGTGCTGATCCTGAGAGAGCTCCTCTCCCGGCTCGATCCCGCGAGCCTCTCCGGAAACGTCGTCGCCGTTCCCGTCGCCAACGTCGCCGCCTTCGCCACCGGCACCCGGGTCATCGTCGACGACTCCGACGAGCCCGACGCGAACCGCACCTTCGGGGGCATCTATCACTGGATGACCAACCAGATCACCCGCGTCATCGAGGAGGAGCTTCTCACGCGTACGACGCACCTCGTCGACTACCACGTGAGCGACTGGGGCTCCACCATGGCCGACGTGAGCTACACCGAGGACTACACCGATCCCGAGGTCAGCGACAAGAGCCGCCGCATGGCGCTCGCGTACGGATTTCCGGTGCTGCACGCGCTCCGGATCCACACCGGACTCCGCGGACCGCGGACCTCGGTAGGCTACGCCGGCGAGCGCTACAAGATCCCGGGAATCGTCGCGGAGGTGGGCGGGCTCGGCTTCGGTGAAGTGCAGGAGAAGGCCTGGCTCGAGACCAACGTCCGGGGAACGATGGGCGTCATGCGGCACCTCGGGATGATTCCCGGCGAGCCCGAACCGATGAACAAGGTCAAGCGGGTGCTGCGCATCGGCGACTACTGGCGGGTGAGCCCGAGGGTCGGTGGCTACCTCGAGCCCGTCATCGGACTCGACCGCCAGTTCACGGAGTTCGCACCCTTCGAGCTCATGGCGCGCGTCGTGAGCCCTCTGACTTTCGAGATCGTGGACGAGCTGAAGTCCCCGGGACGCGGGACTCTCTTCTACTCCTGCCGTTCGAGTATGGCGAGGCCCGGCGGCTGGGCCTTCGGCGTTGCCGACATGGAGAAGAGCGTATGGGTCGACGTCGACTGACACTTCTCGCGGCCGGCCTGGCGGCGGCCCTCGTTTCCTGCGCCCGGCGGGAAAAGGCGAACTCCCTGGTGTTCGCCCCGAGCGCGGATGTCACCACGCTGGATCCCCACAACACCACCGACAGCCAGTCCGACCAGGCCATCTGGATGATCTACAACGCCCTCATCCGGTACGACGAGAACATGAAGTTCGTCCCCGACCTCGCCCTCGCGTGGAAGGTCGCGGACGACGACGTGACCTGGACGTTCGAGCTCCGCGAGGGGGTTCGCTTCCACGACGGCGCCTCCTTCGACGCTCATGCGGTGAAGGCCAATTTCGAGCGAGTTCTCGACC
>DAISKN010000289.1:0-8271 GCA_036820975.1 Acidobacteriota bacterium
GCGAAGGAGGCAACCCACTCCCGCACGGTGGAAGGAGCCGGCCCGTCCTCGGGCTCGACGGCTCTCTCTCGGTGCTCACCTCGAAGTTCTCTCTTTCCTGGGAGAAGGAGCGGGACGTCATGAGGCTTCCTCCCGACGCTCCCGATTTCGGCGCGCGCCTGAGTCACCTCGCGGGCGAGCCTCTCGACGAGAAGCTCGTCGCCGAGTACCGGAAAGCGATCCGCTCGGCCCGAAACGCCGGCCTTCCCATCGAGGAGCCCGTCGTCTCCGCCGACGACTTCTTTCCCGAGAGGCGCTGGCGCGTCCTCGCGGCCTGCGGTTACATGTGTCCCGATCCCTATACGGGAGCGAACGGCGTCGAGGAGCTCGGAGACCGCGTCTACCGGACGACGGTCTCGCTCGCGACCCGCAAGGGCAGCAAGACCATGAGGTTCGTCCTTCGGATGATGGAGGAGCCGGATCGGGCGCGGCTGGTGTTCAACCCGCTCCTCAATCGGTTCTTCTACGGCGAGGATTTTCGCGAGAGGCCGGTGCGGATTTCGGACTCGGGCCGGATCCGCAACGAGCTCCAGACGCTCTGCTCCGAGGCCCTCGATCACGTGGGAGACAAGATCCGGGTCAACTTCGACCGCATCTCGCCCGACGTGATCTCGAAGGAGCATCAGAAGAAGCTCCTCGAGATCCTGAAGTGGTACAAACAGGAGCACCCCGTCTGGTTCCACTGGCTGGAAATCACCGCGCGTTGAGGCCTGCCGCAAGAGGACTTTCGGGTGCGAGCGTGCTGGTCGCGCTCTCGCTTTCGGCGCCCTATCCGATCGCCGTCGAAAGGAACGTCGAGGCGCGGATGCGGGACGGCGTCGTCCTGCGAGCGGACGTCTACCGGCCGGAGGCGCCCGGTCGATTTCCCGCTCTCCTGAAGCGAACTCCCTACTCGAAGGGAGCGGCGGGCGAGATTCCCGTCTTCCGCCGCCTCGCCAGCGAGGGCTTCGTGGTCGCAGTTCAGGATACCCGCGGCCGCTACATGTCGGATGGAGTCTCCCACCCGCACGAGGAAGGGGAAGACGGCCACGACACCGTGGAATGGCTGGCGCGGCTTCCCTACGTGGACGGCAAGGTGGGAATGTTCGGCGGGAGCTATGCGGCGACGACGCAGCTCACCGCCGCGGCTCTGAGCCCCGATGGGCTCGCTGCTCTCTTTCCGAGCGCCTCGTACGCGAGCCGCTACGACATGGTGTTTCAGGGCGGGGCCTTCTACCTTCTCGATGGCCTTCGCTGGAATCTCGGCCAGGCGGTCGACGTTCGCCGCCGTCTTCTGGAGCCCGCGATCACGCGCGACGCTCCCATCGGCCTCACCGACGAGGAAGAGAGGCTCGTCGAAGAGAACTGGGTCTGGCATCTTCCACTGAAGACGATGAACGCGCAGTCTCTCCCCGAGTACATGCCCGGCTACTTCGAGATGCTCTCGCACCCGGGCTACGACTCCTATTGGAAGAAGTTCGACATCTCCCGGCGTCATGGAGCTTTCGAGACCCCGGCGCTCCACCTCACCGGCTGGTACGACAGTCTTCTCGTGGGAACGCTGCGGAACTTCCAGGGGCTTCGGGCAAAGGCGGCGACTGAGGCCGCCCGCTCCGGCCAGCGGCTCGTCGTCGGTCCCTGGACGCACGCGCGCCCGAGCCTGGAGTCGACCGGCATCGGCGGCGTCGACTTCGGCCCCGAGGCGGGGCTCGATTCCGGCGCACTCATGGAGAGGTGGTTCCGACAGCTCCTGAAGGGCGAGGACACGGGGATCCTCCGGGAAGCGCCGGTGAAGCTATTCATCATGGGAGACAACCGCTGGCGGGACGAGGAGGAGTGGCCGCTATCGCGCGCCGTCGAGACCTCGTTCTACCTTCGGGCGGGCGGCGTCTTGTCGCGCGAGGCGCCCGGGGACGAGGCCCCTGATTCCTACGAATACGATCCCTGGAACCCGCTGCTGACACCCACCAGGGCGGGCTACTCCCGCTCGCCCGTGGATACCTCGACTCTCGAGGAGCGCGAGGACGTACTCGTCTACGTCTCGGCCCCTCTGGAAGAGCCTCTCGAGGCGACGGGCTACATCGGGCTCGTGCTTCACGTCGCCTCGTCGGCGAAGGACACCGACTTCACCGGAAAGCTCCTCGACGTTTCTCCCGACGGCTCGATGAGGTCGCTGACCGAGGGGATCCTCAGAGCCCGCTATCGAAACGGATTCGATCGGGAAGAGCTTCTCCCGCCCGGGAAGCCGGTCGAGCTATCGCTCGATCTCGGCGCCACCGGGAACCTGTTCCTTGCCGGGCACCGGATCCGGCTCGAAGTCTCGAGCAGCAACTTCCCGCGCTTCGATCGCAATCCCAACACTGGCGGCGTCTTCGGCGAGGACTCCCGCCCGGTGATTGCCGCGCAGACGGTCTTTCACGATCGTTCGCGCCCGTCGAGGCTGCTCCTTCCCGTCATTCCGCGGGCTCCGGAGAGGGCGCTCGAGAGGACTTTCGTGGAGCGCATCTCCCGCGCGAGGATTTCCGAGTTCCACCGGCGCCTCACCGAACGGCCCCATCGGGCGGGGACCGAAGGGGCCCACGCGGTCGCGCGCTATCTCGAATCGACGCTTCGCGAGGCCGGCCTCGAGGTCGAGGTCGAGGAGTACCAGGCGTTCCTCTCGGCTCCGAAGAGGGTGAGCGTCGACCTCCTCTCTCCCAGCGCCGAGCCGCTTTCGCTGTGGGAGCCTTCCGATCGGCGCGACCCCGACAGCGCCCATCCGGAGCTCGAGCCCGCGTGGATCGCGTACTCCGGCTCGGGGAGGGGCGAGGGCGACGTGGTCTATGCGGGCTACGGACTTCCTAAGGATTACGAGGGGGTCGACGCTCGGGGAAAGATCGTCCTCGTCCGCTACGGGAAGAGCCACCGCGCGGTCAAGGTCGCGACCGCGGAAGAGCGCGGGGCGCGCGCCATCCTCATTTATAGCGATCCCGAAGACGACGGAGCGGGGAAGGGGCCGGTCTGGCCGGAAGGGCCGTTCCGCGGGCCCGATCACGTCCAGCGGGGGAACGCCAAGCTCTCCTGGTTCTGGCACGGAGACGCGCTCACGCCGGGAGTGGCGGCAATGGAAGGCGCGGCGCGTCTCGACCCGGCGAAGGCCCCGACGCTGCCGCGAATTCCCGCCGTTCCTCTCTCCGCGCGAGAGGCTTCGAAGATCCTCGAATCGCTTCCGCGAGGGGTGCGCGTGCGCGTCGACGTCGAGATGGAAGACGGGCTCATGCCCATCCGGAACGTGATCGCGACTCTTCGCGGCAGAAGGACGCCGGACCGCTGGGTGGTCGTCGGGACCCACCACGACGCCTGGACGTTCGGAGGGATTGACCCCGGCTCTGCGGCGGCGGCGCTTCTGGAAGTCGCCTACAGCCTGGGCTCGATGGCGCGCGAGGGGAAGACCCCCGACCGCTCCATCGTCTTCTGCTTCTGGGACGCCGAGGAGTACGGGCTCGTGGGCTCGACGGAGTTCGCGGAGAAGAGACTCGAGGAGCTTCGCGCGAAGGCGGTCGCCTATATCAACAGCGACATGTACAACGGCGACCGATTCGCGGCCGGAGGGACGCCCTCGCTCCGCGATTTCGTGCGCGGCCTCGCCGCGGACATTCCCGGAATCGAGCCGCCCGAGGACCTCGAGGCCCTCGGGAGCGGCGCGGACTTCGTGCCGTTTCAGGATTTCGTCGGGCTTCCCACACTCTCCCTCGAGCTCCTCTTCCGCGGGGGCTGGTCCTTCGGGTCGTATCACTCGAACTACGACAATCGCTACTGGATGATGCGCCACGGCGACGACGATTTCCGACGAGGGGCCCTCCTCGCGCGGATACTCGGGACCGCCGCCATTCGCCTCGCGGAGGCTCCCGTTCTCCCGTACCGCTTCTCGTATTACGGAAGGAAGCTCGAGGAGTTCGCGCGCCAGGCGGAGGAATGGAGCTCCGGGCGGCATCGCTTCGAGCGTCTGAAGGCGCTGGCGGCGGCGGTTCGGGAGAAAGGGGAGAGACTCGAGGCGGCCCTCGACAGCGGGCGCCTTCCCGCCGATGTCGCGGGCCTGAACGACCGGCTGATGCGGCTCGAGCAGTCGCTCATCGATGAAAGCGCGCCCCCTTCGGAGCGCTGGTACCGGCACGTGGTCTACGGCTGGAACATCTACTCTCTCTACTCGGGTCAGGCCTTTCCCGGTCTCGCGGGCGCTTTGGCGCGGGGGACGGAAGAGGACGTGAGGAGGGAGACGGAGCGCCTCGAGAACGCCCTCGAGAGGCTCGGCCGCGGCCTAGACGAGCTAAATCGGTAGCTCGACGATTCGCGCCCGGAGGCCGGTCTTGCCGACCGTGAGCCGGGCGACCGCGACCGGGAGCTTGAAGCGTCGCGGGCCCGCACTCCCCGGATTCAGGAAGAGAACCCCGTCTTCCCTCAGGACGGCGGGCTTGTGGGAGTGCCCGCTTACGACGGCATGAAACTTCCGGGCGTCGCCTTCGAGCTCGTTCAAGTCGTGAACGATGTGGATGCGATAGCCCGAGACGTCGAGGGTGCGCGAGGCAGGAAGAGCGCACGCCCAGCGTCCGCGGTCGTTGTTGCCCCGAACGGCAATCACGGGCGCAATCCTCTCGAGGGCCCCTAGCAATTCCGCGGAGCAAACGTCGCCCGCGTGAAGGATGAGGTCGCTCGCCTTCAGTGCGCCGAGCGCCTCGGGGCGCAGCAGGTCGTGGGTGTCGGAGATGACCCCTATCCGGGCGGTCACGTCCGGAGCCGCGCGAGAAGCTCTTCGGCGTTCTTCTTCTCCTGCGGATGGACCTCACCCATCTTCAGGAACTCCTCGAGCTCCACCCGCGCTTTCGAGAGCTTGCCGAGGTCGCGGTAGATCAGAGCCGAGTGGTACCGAGCGCTTCCGCGGTGGACGGACAGGCCCCCTTCCACCGCGAGACAGGCGGCGAACTCGTCCAATGCCTCGCGGAAGGCCTTCTTCGCCCGCAGGGTGTAGCCACGAGCCACTCGAGCCTCGCAGAGGTGGTGCGGGTGGGCGCCCGGAAGTGCGATGATCCTATCGAACCATTCGTCCGCCAGATCGCCCCTTCCTTCATTGATCAGCGAGTGGGCGATGGCGTGCATCGCCCCGCTCCGCTCCTCCGAGAGCGCCTCGGTCGATTCGGCGATCTTCCTCAGTCGCTCCCGCTCCTCGGACACGGCTATTCCATCGGGACTTCGCGGAGAGGGATGTCCCAGTGAGCGTCGACGATCTCGAAGCGCCGGGCTTCTTCCCCCCGGAATTTGGAGGCGTCGGGAAAGAGCCGTTTGACGATCGCCTGTTCCGGGGACGGTCCCATGAAGATCGCGTCGTTCTTGAAAACGATCTCGGTCGCGAAAGTCCAATCCGCGCGTCCATCCCCATGGAACTGGGGAACGTAGGCTTTGAAACGAACCAGTCGATCGCCCATCTGCTCCTTCAGGACGGGATAGTGGTTCTTCTTGAAGAGCTCGACGAACTCGTCCTGGTGGCCCCAGGTCACGCGGTAGAAGTACCAGACGGTTCTCTCGCCCGTCGCCGGCGCCTGGGCCCGGAGGGTCGGGAGCATCGCTCCCACCAGAATTCCCACGACGAGAACGAGGAGCAAGGAAAGGGATTTTTTCATGGGTTACCTCCCGGCGCCTATTATGAAGATACACCACCGTTCGAGGTAGATCTTTCTCCAGAATAATCACTTCCAACGCGGGACGGCAGGCAGGAGCCTACCTTGCGTGATGCTTTGGATGTGGGTTAGTGTCGGAAGCGATTGGGGAGGAAAACCATGCAAGGACTCGTGCGGACCCTGTGCGCGATTCTCGCTGCGATGCTGCTCGCGCCTCGATCCGCGAAGGCGGTGGTCATCGGCCAGATCGACACGTTCCAGGACGGGACAACGATGGGTTGGTTCGTGCCTGGCGCGAGTCCGTCTCCACCCGGCAACGTGCCGAATGGCGGCCCGGGTGGTGTCGGTGATGCTTATCTGAGTCTGGTCGCGCTTGGAGGCGGCGCCCCGGGTGGTCGGCTCTCGGTTCTCAACAGCTCGCAGTGGGCGGGCGACTATCTATCGTCTGGCGTCATGTTCATACGAATGGATGTGAACAACTTCGGGCCCGAGGATCTCTTTCTGCGCCTGCTGGTCGAGGACTTCGACGGACCCGGACCACCCGTCAATCTCGCCCTCTCCGCCCAGGCGGTGCATGTGCCCTCCGGCAGCGGCTGGATGACCGCGTATTTTCCGATCACCGCGGCGGATCTCGTCGTCGATACCTACGGTACCGCGAGCGGAGCCCTCGCCAGTGTCGACACGCTGCGGATATTCCACAATCCCGACCCCACGTTTCCCGGCCCCGGGGCTGGAATTCCTCCTGTTACCGCATCGCTGGGCGTCGACAACATCAGCACTCGGATCCCGGAGCCTTCGACTCTGCTCCTGATGGGAATCGGGCTCGCCGGACTTTGGGTCCGGTCTCGAACGGAGACCTGATTCCGACCAGCGTACGAAACGTGGCAATCTTTGTCCCGCTACGGTGATTTCACCCCACCGACTCTGTGGGGCTCCTCACCATCCTCTTTGATCTCAGCGCTCTGTCCTCTGGCATTTTTCTTGCTTTTGTGATGAAGACAGCAGCTTCATAACAGAGTAAGAAGCGGGCCCATCGAAAAACCTGCCATCAACGATTGGGCCGGGAGCGGTGCTTCCGGAGAGGGGGGCCTGCCATGCGAACCGCCGCCGCGATCTCCGTCGTCATCGCGCTCTTCGCGACTGCGTCGACCGAGGGGAAGGAGCGCAAGCCGGACAAGGCGAGCCTCCTCACGCGCAGCATCTATCTTCCCGTGGAGATCGCCCTCTGCGAGCATCTGCGCGACGCCGTGCTCTACCAGGACGAGCAGGCGGTGAGCCTTCTTCCCGCGAAGCGAATCTTCCAGTTCACGTACTACCCCGGTCTATCGCGGATCGAGCCGGCGAGAGCGGAGCTCAGGGTCGAGGGGCATCGCCAGGATGGAAGCGACTTCGTGGGACTGCTCGCGGTCACCCCCTGGGGGGTCTTCACCGCCAGCCGCAGGATAGAGCTCGACATGGACGAACAGCTCGACAAGATGCGGTTCAAGCTCGACGTTCGTTATCAGCCGGTGAGCTTGAGGATGAAGTGCGCCGACTCCTGCGGGAGGTCGGAGACCGTGACTTCGGCCTCCCTCGGCCACGGCTCCCCGCTGGAGCAGTGACGCAGCGCCCGGAAGAAAGTAGAATTGCCGGGTGAGCACACCCTCTTTTCCGCCGCCGCCGTCCCCTTCCTCGCCGCCGATGGCCGGTGGGCCTCCTTCGCCTCCCCCGGGAGAGGCTCGCTTACCGTGGGAGGAGCGCGATCGGCTCGGCCTCCTCGAAGCCCTCATCCAGACGGTTCGCCTCCTGGTGACCGACCCCTCGAACGCGTTCTCGCGCCTCCGGCCCGACGGAGATCTCACGAGCCCCATCCTCTTCGGTCTGATCCTGAGCTGGGCGGGCATGTTCCTGTCGCAGATGTGGCAGCTCATGTTCGGCGGGATCATGGGCAGCATGTTCGAAGGGGTGGAAGGACTCGGGGGCGCATTCGCGCCCAGTACCTTCGGGATCATCGGAACCCTCGTCGTCTGGCCAATCGTCTTCGTGGTGTTCCTGTTCATCTCCGCCGGCATTCTGCATCTGTGCCTGATGCTCGTCGGTGCCACCGCCGATTCACCCAGCGGGTTCGAGGGAACGCTCAAGGTCGTTTCGTACTCGCAGGTCGCGGGGGTCGCGAGCGTCGTGCCTGTGGTCGGCGGGTTTCTGTTCGCGATCTGGGCGCTGATTCTCGAAGTCATCGGAATCTCGCTGGTGCATCGGACGACCGTGGGCCGGGCCCTGATGGGCGTGCTGATTCCCGTTCTCGTGTGCTGCACCTGCCTGGTCTTCTCCGCGGTGTTCTTCGGAGCGATGATCGCCGCTTTCATCGCTTCCCTGTCGGGAGCCGGCGTTTCTCCGTGAACCGTCAGATCGGTTTGCTCTGGGGTGCCGTTGCGGCGGTTCTGATTGCCGCTTCGCCCTGGGCTCCCATGTTGGGAGATGCGCTCTGGGACTGCACGTTCAAGAGCTGGACCGGTATTCCCTGTCCCACCTGTGGAACCGGTCGCGCCGCCCTCGCGCTCGCCCAATTCGACGTCGTCGGCGCTCTCAGCCGATACCCCTTGCCCACGATGGGGTGGATCTT
>DAISKN010000290.1:0-8241 GCA_036820975.1 Acidobacteriota bacterium
TCCCGAGGGATGCGATCTTCTGACGCCCGACCGGCAGCAGATCACTCCGGGAGCGGTGCTCGTTCGGGGGACGCTTCGTTGCCAGGGTGGAATCGCGGGAAAGACCCTGCGGATCGCCGGACTCGAGACGACGGTGACCGACGTGCTCGTCCGCATCCACCACGCCGATGGACGGGTCGAAAGCCACCTCCTTCGTCCCTCGAGCCCGGCGGCGACTCTGGGAGCGGTCACCACCGCGGGCGCCCGGGCGGTCGCCTATTTGCGGCTCGGCGTCGAGCACATCCTCCTCGGAGTCGATCACCTGCTCTTCGTGCTGGGTCTTCTTCTCATCGTCTCCGATCGATGGACGCTGGTGAAGACCGTCACCTCCTTCACTCTCGCCCACAGCATCACCCTCGCCATCGCGACCCTCGGGTACGCATCGGCGCCCCTGCCTCCCCTCAATGCCGCCATCGCCCTCAGCATCCTGTTCCTCGGCCCCGAGATCGTCCGCGTGTGGCGGGGCGAGACGAGCTTCACCATCCGCCATCCCTGGATCGTGGCCTTCGCCTTCGGCCTGCTGCACGGCTTCGGCTTCGCGAGCGGGCTTACGACGATGGGGCTTCCGCGGGCCGAGATCCCCCTCGCCCTCCTGCTCTTCAACGTCGGCGTCGAGGCGGGCCAGATCTTCTTCGTGATCCTGGTGCTCCTCCTCGAGCGCTCTTTCCGGACGCTTCAGATTCGCTGGCCCCGGTTCGCGACGGCGCTTCCCGGCTACGCCGTGGGCACCCTCGGAGCGTACTGGACCATCCAGCGAACCCTTCTCCTGTTCTCGTGAAACCGCGCGGGAAAGGCGGTATACTGATTGAAGTTCTCAATACCATGATTTTTGCGACCAGGATCCAGGCCATCGTCATTATTCGGGGGAGGTGCGGGCCTCCCTGAGCCGTTTTCACGAAGCTCACAAAGCCCCGCACCCGAGAGGGTGGCGGGGCTTTTGGTTTTTCGGGGCTTCTTCCTGGAGAGAATGCGATGAAAGCTGCGAGGTTTCTCGTTCGGGCGCTCCAGTCTCACGGGGTGGACGTCGTCTTCGGCTATCCCGGAGGGGCGATCATGCCCGTCTACGACGCGCTCTACGATTCCGGGCTGCGGCACGTGCTCGTTCGTCACGAGCAGGGCGCCGTGCTCGCGGCCGACGGATACGCTCGCGCGACGGGAAAGGTCGGGGTTTGTCTGGCGACTTCGGGCCCGGGGGCCACGAATCTCGTGACCGGCATCGCGAACGCGTTTCTGGACTCGGTCCCGGTCGTCGCCATCACCGGTCAAGTTCCGACCGGCCTCCTCGGCACCGACGCCTTCCAGGAAGTCGACATCTTCGGGATGACTCTTCCCGTGGTGAAGCACAGCTTTCTCGTCCGCCGCGCGGCGGACCTCCCCGACGCGATTGCCGAAGCGTTTCATCTCGCCCGCTCCGGACGACCCGGGCCGGTCCTGATCGACCTCCCCAAGGACGTCGCGAACGCGGACGGCGAGCTCGAGTGCATTGCCCCGGTTGCCGAGGGCGCGGGGGCCGCAGCGGAACCGGCAGCTCTGGAGGCGGCGCGGAGGGCACTCCTTCTCGCGAAGAAGCCCGTGGTCTACGCGGGCGGTGGCATCGTCCTCGGCCGGGCGGTCGATCGTTTCCGTCGTTTCATCGAACGGACCCGCCTTCCGGTGGTGACGACGCTGAAAGGCATCGGCGTTCTTCCCACGGAGCACGAGCTCCTTCTCGGCATGCTCGGCATGCACGGCGGCCAGGCGGCGAATCTCGCCGTGCAGGGCGCGGATCTGCTGCTCGCGGTCGGGGTCCGCTTCGACGACCGCGCCACCGGGAACCTCAGCCGGTTCGCGCCCGGCGCGAAGGTGGTGCATCTCGACATCGATCGCGCCGAGGTGGGAAAGCTGCGGGAAGCGGATGTGGGTCTCGTCGGGGAGCTCGGCCCTTCTCTCGACGCCCTCTCGAGTCCCCTCGACGCCGACCCCTGGCGGGCGGAGTGCCTGGAGAGCAGGAGGAGATTCGCTCCCGTCTACGACGCGCCGTCGGAGCTCGTCTGCGGCCCGCGCTTCCTGCGGGAGCTCTCGCGGCGGGGCGGTGAGAACCTGGTCGTCACCTGCGACGTGGGCCAGCACCAGATGTGGGTCGCCCAGCACTGTCTCTTCTCGCGGCCCGAGCAGCATCTTTCGAGCGGCGGTCTGGGGACGATGGGCTATGGGCTGCCCGCCGCGATCGGAGCGCAGCTCGGAAGGCCCGGAGCGCTTGTGGTGAACGTGGCCGGGGACGGCTCCTTCATGATGAACCTGCAGGAGCTCGCGACCGTTCGGCGCTACGCGCTTCCGGTGAAGATCGTCCTCCTGGACAACCAGGCACTCGGTCTCGTGAGGCAGTGGCAGGAGCTCTTCTTCGATCGCCGCTACAGCGAGATCGACCTCAGCGACAATCCCGACTTCGTTCGGCTTTCGGAGTCGTTCGGAATTCCCGCCTTCGCCCTCGAGCGCGGGGAGGACGAGGAGGACGCGATCGATCGATTGTTCGAGATCGACGGCCCCGCTCTCCTCCACGCGCGCATCGAGCGCGAGGCGAACGTCTGGCCGCTCGTTCCCCCGAACCACGGCAACGAGGAAATGCTCCTGGGCGCGTCGTCATGAGGTTCACCGTCGAGATGGTCCTGAGGCGCTCCGAGAGAGCGTTCGAGCGCGCCGTCGCCCTCGCGGGACGCCGGGGCTACGAGCTCGTGGGAGCGTCGGCGGCGCTTTCGGAGGAAGGACTCACGCTCCTCGTCCGTCTCACGCTGGAAAGCGATCGGAAGCCCGAGACCCTCGTCCATCAACTCGCGAAGCTGATCGAAGTCCAGTCCGTTCGGCTCGAGCCTGGCGGGACGCTACAATGAACGCCCATGCGCAATCTACCTGGCTCGCTCACGTCTTCATCCGGTTGGAAGGTGACCTCGGAGAGGGGAATGGCGGCGTTGTGCTGCGCCGTCTGCGCCAGCAGCGCCGGAAACGACAGAACCCATGCGGGAAGAAACGGGATGCCTGCCAGTCGGATCAAGGTTTCCCCTCGCGGGAGTAGACGATGCGGCCGTCGAACACTGTGGTCTCCACTTCGAAGTCTTTGACCTTCTCGAACGGCTCGGCGAAAACGTCCTTCGACAGCACCACGAGGTCGGCGAGCATGCCGGGGGCGAGTCGTCCCTTCCGTTCCTCCTCGAACGAGGCGTAGGCCGACCCCGCGGTCCAGGCGTCGAGGACGAGCTCGAGCGTTAATCGCTGTCCCGGGACGAAGCCGTCCTCCGGCATTCCCTCGAGCGTTCGACGGGTCAGGGCGGTATGGATTCCCGGGCGAGGGTCGAGATCCACCACCGGCCAGTCGGTGCCGAACGCCAGCCGCCCGCCGGCATCCTGAATGCTCTTCCAGGACCACGCCCTGGAAGCGCGCTCCGGCCCCAGATTCACCGCCCAGACCTCGAGCACGTTCTGGATGGGCGTGGCGTGGAACGGCTGCATCGAGGCGATGACTCCGAGCTCGCCGAATCGCGGAATGTCGGCCGCGCTCACGGCCTCGATGTGCTCGATGCGGTGGCGGCGGCCGCGGGCCGGCGCCGGATTGGAGCCGGCCGCATGCTCGAAAGCGTCGAGCGCCATGCGGATGCCCCGATCGCCGATGGCGTGGATGAAGATCTGCCATCCCTTGCCGTCCATCATCGAGACGATGCGGTTCATGTCCTCGACGGTGTAGTTCGGAATGCCGGTCGTTTCCCGGTTGGCGTAGGGCTCGAGCAGAGCTCCCGTGTGGGATTCGATGACCCCGTCGGCGAACATCTTGATGGCGCCGGTCTTGAGAAGCGGCGTCCCGGGGTGCTTTTTCAGCACTCTCTCGTACCGGGCCGCGTCCTCTTCGGAGAAGCCGGGGGGCGCCGAAAAGGCGGCGTACATCCGGACGCCGAGCTCGCCACGACGTTCGAGCTCGGCATAGAGCTCGAATTCGTCCGGGTCCATCCCCGCGTTTTGTACGCTGGTCACACCGAGGCTCTGTGCCCGCCGAATGGCCTTCTTGATGATCTCGAGCTTCTCCTCGCGCGTCGGGTCGGGCAGGATGTCGTTCACGAGCCCCTGGGCCGACTCCTTGAGGACGCCGGTAGGCTCCCCTTTCGCGTCCCGGACGATGAGGCCGTTCGGGGGATCGGGCGTCTCGCGGGTGATGCCCGCGAGCGCGAGGGCTCTGGAGTTCACCCAGACGGTGTGGCCGTCGTAGCACTCCATCAGGGCGGGACGATCGGACACCACCTCGTCGAGCTGCTGCCGCGTGGGAAGACCTCCAGGGAAGGTTCCGTAGAGCCATCCGCGCCCGAGCACGATGGGACGGTCCGGTCCCGCGGTCGTGAACTCACGAATGGCTCGCTGCGCCTCCGCGACCGATTCCGCGTCGAACAGGTTCACACGGTCGAGCGATTCTCCACCGCTCAAGAAGTGCACGTGCGCGTCGTTGAAGCCGGCGAGAACCGTCCCGCCTCTCGCGTCGACGACGGTCGTCGCGCCGGTTCGATGCCTCTCGATCTCGGCGCTGGCACCGACCGCGAGGATCTGGCTCCCCCGAACCGCGATCGCTTCGGCCGGGGGAGAGCCCCCGCCGGCGTACAGCTTCCCGTTGACGACGATTAGATCGGCGGGCTCGGCCCCGGGTCCGCCGGAACAGCCGGCGAGGCTCAGGAGAACGAGCGCACCCAGGGAGACGAGGGACCTCGATCGGAATCGGAACGCTCGATCGAAAAGAATCGAAAGCGGCTTCATCATTGGGGTAACTCCGGGAAAGGACAGGGAGTCTACCATGCTCGAAACCGTTGTCCGTTGTCTGATCCCGGCGTTCGCAAGCGTGGAAGGAAAGTGTTAGGCTCTCGGCCCCAATGGGGCGTTTCACCGGCGTCTTGGGCCTCGCCACCATGCTGGCGCTCGCCTACACCTTCTCGACCGATCGGCGCGCCATCCGGCTCAAGACGGTCCTCTGGGGCCTCGGGCTCCAGATCGCTTTCGCGTTCTTCGTCCTGAGGTACGACGTCGGCCGCGCTCTTTTCGAGAGAGCGGGGGCCCTGGTCAATCGCCTCCTCGACTTTTCCTACGTCGGCTCGGAGTTCGTCATCGGCAAGATCGGCGCCAAGGGGTCGGAGCTCGGGTTTTCTTTCGCCTTCCAGGTGCTCCCCACGATCATCTTCATCGCCGCGTTCTTCGCGCTCCTCTATCACATGGGGATCATGCAGCTCGTGATCCGCGTCGCCGCGTTCTTCATGTCCCGATTCATGGGCGCGAGCGGGGCGGAGTCTCTCAACGTCGCCGCGAGCATCTTCATGGGACAGACGGAAGCTCCCCTCACCATCCGGCCCTACCTCCCGCAGCTCACGCGCTCCGAGCTCATGACGGTGATGACCAGCGGCATGGCCCATGTCTCCGGGGGCATCATGGGCGCGTACCTGGCTTACGGCATCGAGGCGAAGCACCTCCTGACGGCGGTCATCATGACCGCACCGGGCACGATCCTGATGGCGAAGATGCTGGTGCCGGAGACCGGGAGCCCGGTCACCGCCGGACGAACCGAGATCCCGAAGACGGAGAAGGAGCGGAACTTCCTCGCTGCCATCGCCCGGGGCACCACCGACGGCCTCCACCTGGCGCTGAACATCGCGGCGATGCTCATCGCCTTCATGGCTCTCATCGCTCTCGCCAACGCTCTTCTCGGAGGAGCCCACGGTTTCCTCGCGGCTCGCGGATTCCACTGGTTTCCGCAGAGCCTCGAGACCATCTTCGGATTCCTGTTCGCACCCGTCGCCTGGGTCATCGGCATTCCCTGGAAGGATTGCCTGTCCGTGGGAAATCTCCTCGGGACGCGGATGGTCCTGAACGAGCTCGTCGCCTTCTCCGTCCTCGGAGCCGAGAAGGCCTCGCTCGATCCGCGCTCGTTCACCATCGCCACCTTCGCCCTCTGCGGGTTCGCGAACCTGAGCTCGATCGGGATCCAGATCGGCGGTCTCGGGGCCCTGGCGCCGACGCAGCGCGACGAGCTGGCCTCTCTCGGGATCCGCGCGATGCTCGCGGGCACCATGGCCAATCTGATGTCGGCCTCGATCGTGGGCATGCTCCTGTGATCGCCGAGCTCGACCGCGGCGGCATCGCCGGCCATCCTCGCGGCCTCACCACGCTCTTCCTGACCGAGTACTGGGAGCGCTTCAGCTACTACGGCATGAGAGCGATCCTGCTTCTGTTCATGGTCGCCTCTCCCGCGGCGGGCGGGCTCGGGCTCGACACCCAGACGGCGGCGGGAATCTACGGTCTCTACACCGGCTCCGTGTACCTCGCCACCATTCCCGGAGGCTTCATCGCCGACCGTCTTCTCGGCTTGAGGCGGGCGATCCTCGTGGGGGGAATCCTCATCGCCCTCGGCCACTACACGCTCGCGTTTCACGGCGTTCGCATGCTGTTCTTCGCGGGTCTGGTCCTCATCGTTCTCGGGACCGGTCTTCTGAAGGCGAACGTCAGCTCGTTGCTGGGCCAGCTCTACGCTCCGGACGACGAACGCCGCGACGCCGGGTTCTCCATCTTCTACATGGGAATCAACCTCGGGGCTTTCGTCAGTCCTTTCATCTGCGGTTACCTCGGCCAGAGGATCGGCTGGCACTGGGGCTTCGGCGCCGCGGGATTGGGGATGACGCTCGGCCTGCTGCAATACGTCGCCATGGGCAAGAGGCTCGGGACCGCGGGTTTTCTGCGCGAGCCTCCGAAGGACGCGGGAAGACTATGGCTCCTGGTGGGGGCCTCGGTCGCCTTGCTCGGGACGGTCCTGATCCTTTCCGGGCAGTATCGCGACTATTTGATCGCGGGATCGGCGGTGGTGCTCTTCGCCTGGCTTCTGCTGAAGGGCGCTCAGGATGCGATCGAGCGCAAGCGAATCGCCGCCATCGCCCTGCTCTTCGTCTTCGCGACGCTGTTCTGGGCCGGCTTCGAGCAGGCGGGCTCGAGCCTCACGCTCTTCGCCGATCGAATCACCGAGAATCAGTTCTTCGGGCAGCCCTCGAGCTGGTTTCAATCGGTCGAGCCGTTCTTCGTGATCACCCTCGCCCCGGTATTCGCCTGGCTCTGGATTCGTCTGGGCTCGCGACAACCCTCGAGCCCGGCGAAGTTCGCGATCGCTCTCCTGCTCCTGAGCTCGAGCTTCTTCCTCGTCGCCTTTGCCGCGAGAATCTTCGAACAGCAGCAGGTGCAGGTGAGCCCCTGGTGGCTCGTCGGCGTCTACCTCCTGCACGCCCTCGGCGAGCTGAGCCTCTCGCCCGTCGGTCTCAGCATGGTGACCAAGCTCTCGCCCGCGAGGATTCAGGGGTTCATCATGGGCACCTGGTTCCTCACCAACGCTCTCGGGAACTTCACCGCCGGCTCGGTCGCGGGATTCTTCGACCGTCTCCCGCTGCCGCAGCTCTTCGGCGCCGTGGGCCTGGTGAGTCTCGCGGCGACCCTCCTCCTGGCGGTTCTGGTGAAGCCCATCCGCGGGCTCATGTCCGGAGTTCGCTGAGCCGCGGACGTTGAACCGCCGCGCGTTTCTTCTCGCGGGCTCATCTCTCGTTCTACCCCGACGTGCCCCGACCGCGATCGACGTCCGGCTCGAGCCGCGGGCCGGGGTGGCGGGACCGGAGATCGTGAGCTTCGGCTTGCCCCTTCCTCCCGATCTCCTTGATGACCCCGACGGAATTCAGCTTCTGGACGATGAAGGACAGGAGATCGAGGGCTCGGTGACGCCGCTCGAAACCTGGCGGATCGGTGGTCGGGAGGGGAGCCTGCGTTCCGTCCTCGTCCAGGCGCGAGTGCTGTTCGCGGGCGAAGAGACCCGCCGGCTGCGGGTGAGACTCCAGGCGCGATCGAGAAAACGCATATCCCCGCTCGCCCGCGCGGCGGGTTCGAGTCCGCGGGTATGGGCCCTTCTTCCGGCGAGCTGGCTCTGCGCGAGCGAGGTGGCGGGCCCGCAGGTTCCCGCGTCGGAGTCCGGCGCCTTCGCGGCCTACGATCGACTGGCGGAGCGCGCCTTTCCCGGCTCTCTCGATTACATCGAGAGCCCCGTCTTCCATCATTGGCTCTTCGATCGGACGACCTGCTACTACAGGCTCTACGTGCGCACGGGGGAGCGGCGCTATCTGGAAGCGGCCCATCGCGCTGCGGAGTTCGTGCGCCGTCACACCCGGATGGAGG
>DAISKN010000291.1:0-8223 GCA_036820975.1 Acidobacteriota bacterium
GGTCGGCTTCGTTGCTGAAATAGAACTGACTCCCGTCGGGAGCGGCCGCGGCGCCGTGGTTGACCTCGATGCCCTCGATCTCGCCCACGACCTGGTTGGTCGCGGGGTCGATGAGAAAGATGTTGTCTCCGGCGGCGTTGGTCTGGACGATCACCACCCGATCGGAAGGGGCCAGGAGAGGGACGAGAGCGAGGCCGAGTGCGGCGAGAGTCATGGTCGGTCGAGCCTCCCGCGGGGAACTCTAGTGAGGGGGTTTCGGGAAGTCAAGAATCGACGGGCGATCATATGATAGGCGGGCCATGGGACTGGCTCAATGGCTCCTGACGCTGGCGCTTCTCCAGCAGAGCCCTCCATCCGCTCCTCTCGATTTTCAGGTCTTCCAGACGCGCATCCAGCCGATCTTTCTCGCGAAGCGCGAGGGCCATGCCCGCTGCGTCGTCTGTCATACGCGAGCGACGACGCCGTTTCGTCTCCAACCTCTTGCGCCCGGTAGCGCGTCCTGGAGCGACGAGGAGTCGCGCCGGAACTTCGAGGCCGCGAGTCGCCTCGTCGTTTCCGGACAGCCGCTTTCGAGCCGTCTGCTGACGATGCCTCTCGCGGAGGAGGCGGGCGGAAGCTCGTTTCATCCCGGCGGCAAGCACTGGGAAGCGCAGGACGACCCCGAGTGGCGGGCTCTCTCCGGCTGGGTCTCGAAGGCGCCAACGGCTCTGGATTTCGATCAGTTCCGGTCGCGAATCGAGCCCGTCTTTCTGCGAAAGCGCGAGGGCCTCGCCCGCTGCGTCGTGTGCCACACGCGAGCGACGACCCCCTTCCGCTTGCAGGCTCGCCCGAAGAACGGCGGAACCTGGAGCGAAGAGGAGTCTCGCCTCAACTTCGAGGCCGTCGCTCGTCTGGTCGCGCCGGGCGATCCGGGCGCGAGCCGCCTCCTTCTCATGCCGCTCGCCCACGAAGCGGGCGGAACGTCCTTCCACCCGGGCGGCAAGCACTGGGAGTCGCAGGACGAAGCCGAGTGGCAATCGCTCGCTGACTGGGTCCGCGGGCGGCGCTGATTCGTCGGCTTTATAATCCCTCGATGAAAAGACACCCTTCCCTCGCCTGTGCGGTGCTCCTTGCGGTCGCCTACGGCGCCGGGGCTCAGGAGTCCTCGAAGACGACGCTCGCGACCTTCGACGGCCTCGCGCTCCGGTCGATTGGACCGGCGCTCACGTCGGGGCGCATCGGAGACATCGCCGTTCATCCGAAGCATCCCAAGATCTACTACGTGGCGGCCGCCTCGGGCGGCGTCTGGAAGACCGAGAACGCGGGGACGACCTGGATGCCGATCTTCGATTCCGAGAAATCGTTCTCCATCGGCACCGTTACTATCGACCCCAACGATCCGCTCGTGGTCTGGGTGGGGACGGGCGAGAACAACAGCCAGAGGAGCGTCTCCTACGGCGACGGCGTCTACAAGTCGCTCGATGGGGGAAAGACCTGGAAGAACGTGGGTCTCGAGACGTCCGAGCACATCGCGAAAATCCTCGTCGACCCACGCGATTCGGACAAGGTTTACGTGGCCTCGCAGGGACCGCTCTGGAAAGCGGGCGGCGAGCGAGGGCTCTTCAAGACCGTGGACGGCGGAGAGACGTGGAAGGCTGTCCTCGAAGTGAGCGAGAACACCGGAGTCACCGACGTGGTGATGGATCCCCGGAACCCGGACGTCCTCGTGGCCGCCTCGTACCAGAGGCGCCGGCACGTCTGGACTCTCATCGACGGCGGGCCGGAGTCCACGATCTACAAGACGACGGACGGAGGCGAAAAATGGCGGAAGGTCACGAACGGTCTTCCCAAGGGCGACCTCGGACGCATCGGTCTCGCGCGCTCGCCCGCTGCCGCCGACGTTCTCTACGCCATCGTAGAGGCGTCCCGGGGCGAAGGCGGTTTCTTCCGATCGGTCGACGGCGGCGAGAACTGGGAGAAGAGGAGCGATTACGTCAGCGGAAGTCCCCAGTACTACCAGGAGATCATCGCCGATCCTCTGAAGGTCGACCGGGTCTACTCCATGGACGTCTGGATGATGGTGACCGAGGACGGCGGTAAGACCTTCTCCCGGGTGGGGGAGGCCTACAAGCACGTGGACAACCACGCGCTCTGGATCGACCCCGAGGACCCCGATCATCTTCTCGCCGGTTGCGACGGAGGGGTCTACGAGAGCTTCGATCGCGGCGCGACCTGGGATTACATGGCGAATCTCCCCATCACCCAGTTCTACCGCGTCTCCGTCGACAACGCCGCGCCCTTCTACAACGTCTACGGCGGGACCCAGGACAACTTCAGCCTCGGAGGACCCTCGCGGACGACGAGCGCCCACGGCATCCTCAACTCCGACTGGTTCGTGACCCGGGGAGGAGACGGCTTCGAGACCGTGGTCGACCCTGAGGACCCGAACATCCTCTACGCGCAGTCGCAGCACGGCGGCCTCGTCCGCTTCGACCGCAAGAGCGGGGAGGCGATCTACATCCAGCCGCAGCCGGGCGCGGGCGAGGCGGGTCTGAAGTGGAACTGGGACTCGCCACTGATGATCAGTCCCCACTCCCATGCGCGGCTCTACTTCGCGGCGAACCGCCTCTTCCGGAGCGACGACCGCGGGAACTCGTGGAGGCCGGTGAGTCCCGACCTCACCGCCGGGGTCGATCGAAACCAGCTCGAGGTGATGGGGAAGGTCTGGAGCGTGGATGCCGTCGCCAAGAACACCTCGACCTCGATCTACGGGAACATCGTCTCGCTCTCGGAGTCTCCGTTGAAGGAGGGCCTGCTCTACGTCGGGACCGACGACGGGCTCATCCAGGTGACGGAGGATTCGGGTGCCGTCTGGAACCGAACGGAGCTTCCGCGGGAGGTCCCCGAGAGGACCTACGTCAGCCGGGTCGAGGCCTCTTCCCACGACGTCGATACGCTCTACGCCGCTTTCGACAACCACAAGATGGGGGACTTCAAGCCCTACCTCTTCAAGAGCGTCGACCGCGGCGCGAGCTGGACCTCGATTGCCGCGGGGCTCCCCGCGGACGGGCCGGTCTACGTCGTGGTCGAGGATCCCGGGAGCCCGGACCTCCTTTTCGCCGGCACTGAGTTCGGCCTCTTCTTCACCTCGGACGGCGGGAAGCTCTGGACCCGGTTGAAGGGCGGGCTTCCGCCGATCGCCGTGCGCGATCTCGCGATCCAGGCCCGGGAGAACGATCTCGTCCTCGGCACCTTCGGCCGCGGGTTCTACGTCCTCGACGACTATTCCCCCCTCCGGACCGCGACCTCCGAGGCTCTCGAGCGGTCTGCGATTCTCTTCCCGCTCAAACGCTCGTGGATGTACATGGAAGAGCTCCCCCTGGGTCTGCGCGGGAAATCGTTCCAGGGGGATTCGTTCTACGCCGCAGACAACCCGCCCTTCGGCGCCGTCGTGACGTACTACTTGAAGGACGAGATCCGGTCGAAGAAGAAAGCAAGGCAGGAGGAAGAGAAGCGCATCGAGGGCGAGGGCGGGACCCTCCGATATCCGAGCTGGGACCAGCTTCGCGCCGAGGACCGCGAAGACGCTCCCGCGATCCTGATCACCGTGAAGGACGCAACCGGAGAAGTCGTCCGAAGGCTCGAAGGACCGGTGACCGCGGGGTTCCATCGCGTGGCCTGGGACTTTCGCTTCCCCGACTCGCGCCCCACGCGGCTGAAGGACGTCCCCCCGGACAACCCCTTCGTGGATCCGCCGAGAGGACCGATGGTCGTTCCCGGGACGTACGAAGTCTCGCTCTCGCAGCGGGTGGATGGTTTCGTGAGCCCGCTCGGAGAGCCGCAGAAGGTCGAAGCCGTTGCACTGGGCACCGCGAGCCTTCCCGCCGCGGACCTGCGGGCGCTCCTCGAGTTCCAGCAGGAGACGGCGGCGCTCCAGCGCGCCGTACTCGGCTCGATCCGCGCGGTCGAGGAGACGGCGGGCCGCCTCGACTACATCGCTCGAGCGATCCTTCAATCTCCGCGAGCCGACGAAGCACTCCTCTCGGAGGCTCGGGCGCTCGAGGACCGTCTGCACGCGATCGACGTCGCGCTCTCGGGAGATGCCACTATCCGCGCCCGTTCGGAGTCGACGCCTCCTTCCATCGCCGACCGGGTGGACGACGTGGTCTCGGGCCACTGGACGTCGACATCGGCTCCCACCGAGACCCAGCGCGAGGCCTGCCGAATCGCGGGGGCCGCGTTCGAGCCCGTGCTCGAGGACCTGCGGCGGCTCCTGGAAGACGACCTCCCGGCGCTCGAAGCGAAGCTCGACGACGCGGGGGCCCCGTGGACTCCGGGCCGCATCCCGCGATGGAAGCCACCGGGGCGCTGAGTCCCGGGTCAGCCCTGTTTCATTGAAGGCTGAGGATAAATGCGGCCCAGAAAGCCATTGCGATGAGAATCATGACGGCTATCTCCCGCGCTCTGCTGCGAGGTTTGGAGTCCTGATTCTCGGCGAGGCCGCACCAGGCGAGAGCTGCGGCGACGCGGAAGCCGACCTTTCCCCCAACTCTGGCGGGGAAGGAGAAAATTCTCTCCCAATCCGCCCGCGGGCGTAGCCAGTCCGCAGCGGCCTCCGCCGCGCGGAGCAAGGCGACGACGGGAGCGGCGACCGAGATGTAGCTGACGGGAACGACGAGGAGGGCGGCTGCCGTGTAGAAGGCGATGTCGAAAAACCATCGGGCGCGGTCGGCCGAAGGCGTGACCAGTATCCCTGCGACGACGACACCAAAGGACCGACATGGCCGAAGTCGCCTGTCCTGGATGCGGGGCGATCTTCGAGGACTGCGAGGGACCGACGCATCGGTACATGGAGTCTTCGCCCGGCTGCTGGGCGGTCTACGGCGGGGTCCTGGCTCGCGAGTACGGCGATGGCTCCTACGCGTCCCTCCACCGCCTGACGGTCGATACCTACGCCGTGCAGCACCCGGGAAGGCCGTCGCCTCGGAGCACGCAGTCGGTGGCGCTGCACCTCATGAGTCTCTGCCTGGTGCTGGAGCGGGGCGTCGAGCCGGCGCGCGCGACAGAGTTCCTTCAAATCGCCGCCAAGCCAAAGGGTCAATTCGTCTGGCTCGCTCCTCCCGCTTCTCGACGCGCAATCACCGTCAAAGACGTCCATGGCGCCGGGAACGCTTTTGACCACCAGAAGCTCGTCCGGGCCTGGGCGGACTCGGCATGGGCCGCGTGGTCCCCGCATCACGCCACGATTCGCGCCTGGCCGGCCAGGCGGGATCCGCGAAATGGCGGGTGAGCCCCGCCGTTTGCGTATAACCTGGTCGTAACGCCCAACCGCGAAAAAGCGCATCGCGCGTGAAACCTTTGCGTCGCGTCAGCGTTCTATATTGGTGATGCCGAATCTGCTTCTTCCGCTGTTGCTGGTCTCGAACCTCGGTGCCGGCCTTATCGGACCCGACGGAAACGCGCTCCCCTTCGGCGGTGACGTCGAAGCGATAGCTTTCCTGCGAAACGCGGAAGTAGTTTCTCGAAAGGAGCTTCGCGGGTCGGCGAACCTGCCGGAGAAGGTCCTCCTTCGAGGCGGGGGCGTCGAGGCCCACGCTCTCTTCCGCACCGTCGACAAGAAGAAGGCGAGCGCTCGGGTCGGAAAGGAGACCATCCGCGACTTCCACGACAGCTTCGTCTACGAATGTGCCGCGTACGAGCTCTCGCGGCTTCTGGGAATCGGAAACGTGCCTCCCTGCGTTCTCCGGGCCATCGACGGGGTCGAGGGCTCGCTCCAGCTCTGGATCGAAGAGGCGGTGACCGCGTATCAGGCTCGCCAGGACTCGAGCCGCCCGCCGCTCGAAGATCGTCTCCCCGAATCGTTCCAGACGATGTACCTCTTCGACGCACTCATCGACAATTTCGACCGGCACGAGGGAAACATCCTCGTGGATTCCCGCGACCGCCTCTGGCTCGTCGATCACACGAGAAGCTTCCGCCTGTACACGAACGCCAGGGGCCTCGATCGCATCGTCTCGCCCGATCCCGCCGTGCTGAGGCGCCTCGCCGGGCTCGACCGGGAGGCGGTGGCCCGGTGCTTGAGCCCGTTCGTCGGAACTCGCCACATCGACGCGCTCATGAGGCGGAGGGCTCAGATCCTCCGCCGCCTCACGCCACAGTTACGAGCGGGTTAGAGGGACTTCAGCGCAGCGCTTCCGCCGTCGCCGCTTGCGCGATCGAGCCCTCACGGGCCGACACCTCGACCGTGCGGCCGTTTCGAAGCTGCAGGCGCGTCGGCAGGCCGGAAGGCGAGGCGTTCGCGAGCCCGCCGTAGATGACGAGCGCGGCGAGGTACGAGCCGAGAACCGTCGGATGGAATCCGTCCGACCCGTAGAGACGCAGGCCCGGATCCAGGCGCCAGGCGGCGACCCATGCGTCCCCCGCCGGAAGCAGGATTCCTCCCACGTCCTCCGCCGCGAGGCGGTAGGACGCGCTCACGTCGGGAAACGCCTGCGGCCGGTAACTCTCCGGCCAGACCATGTAGAGTGCGGTGCGGCCTCCGGCCTCGCGGATGACGGCGTCGAACCGCCGCGTCCACTCCTTCAGGTTGGCCTGGCTCTCCAGCAGCGTCGAGGGCCCCTGCTGCAGCACGACGAACCGAAACCCGCCGGCGGCGATCCGGTTCTGCGTGCCGAGGTTCCAGTGGTCCTCGAGCGCGACACCCCCGTAGGTGATCGTTTCGACCGCGAGAGGGTGGCCGCCCGCTTGCGAGAGCGCTTCGACCATCAAAGGCAGGTCGTTGCCTTCGGTGAGGCTGTTTCCGACGAACAGCACACGTTCGCCTCCCGGCGCAGGCGCGAGGGTCGCCGACGGAGTGGAGGACATCGGACTCGAGTCGCCGCCGCAGCCGCCGGCGGCGAGCGTGGCGAGAAAGCATAGGAATTGGGTGAGCGTCAGGAAATTGGACATCGTTCGCCGTAGCCGAGCTTACTTTATCAATGTAAGGCTTTCCCTGAAGAGGCGCTCCCCTGAAGGCCGCGGTCTCCTAGCCACCGGCGGCGAGCGGCCGATCGCGAGGCGGGCGCGTCTCGGCTCACCCAGCGGCCGGCGGGTGAATCCGCGCACGAAGGCGGGCTATCGCCCATAGCTGACCTCGCGTCCCGTCTTTTCAACAGCGTTCGCAACCCAGTCTTCGTCGCCCCAGCGAGATGCGCCGCCGCCCGTCGCGCCGTATGGGCTGTACGTGTCGATCTCGAAGATCGGACGAAGGGCCTCGCGCTAGAGTAAGGGCAGCTCGGAGGACCGCTGGATCGCCTCCGACGGAGTCCTCTGTTTGCCCGAAGCTCAGCCGTTCCCGTTCTCGCGCCTCCTCGCCGCGGCCCTGTTTCCGCTCGCCGAGTCCTTCGCCGCGGCCGAGGACTTCGTGCCGCGTCGGCCCACCATCGAGATCCGGAGGCTCGACGTCGCGCCCATGCTCGAGGACTTCCTGGAAATGAAGCCAGGCGACCGGGTCGACGGTCGGATGACGAAGATATCGGGCTTTACCCAGCGCTCGCCGAAAGACGGCGAGCCTTCCACCAAGCCCACCGATGTCTATATGGGATACGACGCCAAGCATCTGTACGTGGTTTTCGTCGCCTTCGACGACCAGCCGGAGCGCGTTCGCGCGCGGCTCGCCCGGCGGGAGAGCGTCGATCGCGACGACGACCTGGTCTACGTGAACATCGACACCTTCAACGACGAGCGCCGCGGCTACGAGTTCGGGACGAACGCCCTCGGGGTGCAGTTCGATTCCCTGTTCATCGAGGGAAACGACCCCGACCGCACGTTCGACACCCTCTGGTACTCGAAGGGCCAGAGGACCGATCGAGGATTCGTGGTTTGGTTTGCTCTTCCCTTCGAGAGCCTGCGTTTTCCCGATACTCCGCGGCAGACCTGGGGGATACTCCTCGAGCGATGGAGCGCGCACTCGAGCGACTGGTCCTTCTGGCCTCAGGCCTCGACGCGCATCGAGGGCTTCCTCGCCCAGACGGGCCGCATCGAGATGGAAGGGGTAAGCGCGGGGCGGAACGTCCAGCTCATCCCGTACGGAGTGAACCGCTCGTTCACGACTCTCGAGGAGCAGGACCTCGCAGACACCAGCGTCGGCCTCGACGCCAAGGTCGTGCTGCGCGAGAGCCTGGTCCTCGACGGGACGGTGAACCCCGACTTCAGCCAGGTGGAGTCGGACGAGCCGCAGGTCACCGTCAACCAGCGCTTCGAGGT
>DAISKN010000292.1:0-3251 GCA_036820975.1 Acidobacteriota bacterium
CGAGATCGAGGCCGCGGGCACCCACGAAGAGCTGATGGCCCAGGGCGGACGCTATGCCGAGCTGTTCGAGCTGCAGGCCGCGGGCTATCGCTGACCCTCTTGCTCCTGAGAGCAGTCCGTGATGGAGAACACTACCTCCCGCAAGGCTCCGCCGAGCTCTGTCTCGAGCTCGACGCCAACGACACGGAGGGAAATCAACCGGTGGAGTTGCTCGAGCGGAAGCAGGCTCCCGAAGAACTCCGCCGCTTCACGCAGTCCCTCCATCCGAAGGCTCGATCGCTCCGGGGGCGCCTGCGACTTGGGCGTCCATGCCGCGACCCCAAGCCGCCTTCAAACCAAGGCCGCGAATTGACGCGCGTTCAAGCGGCAGCGTTCGACATTCCGCCAGTCAAGGTCAAAGTCGACCCGTGAGAACGAGTACGATGAGGATGATCAGGAGGACGCCAACGACGCCAATGCCGCCGTGACCGAAGCCGTAGCCGTAGCCGCCGATGCGGCCACTGAAGCCACCGAGTAAGAAGATGACGAGGATGATGATGAGTATGGTTCCGAGCGACATGTTCTATCTCCTCCTGCAGCACCCAACCGAAGATTGAGGCTTCGCTATCCGACTGTGAACCCTTGATCGACGTTTTCGTCGATGACGCACTATCGAGTGCCTCGTCCCGGAAATTGCCGCACTATTTCGTTCCGATGAAAAAGCCACTTTCGATCCTGTTGATGTCGATTCCGTTGGTCTTCTGTTGTTCCCGGCAGAAATAGTAGCCTAAGACCACAATGAAGGATAGGAAATTTCCTGCGTCGAGCCAGGGGTAAGTGGAAGGAAACGTAGGTCTTCTGCCCGACGAAGGAAGCACGGGAGCCCGCGCGCTTGAGCTCGAGCGTCCGGAACTCCTCGTCCGCGCTCTTCATCTCCTGAAAACAGGCGATGTCGGTCCGGCGCCGTTCGAGGACACCCAGCAGCCGCTCGAGCGCGCTCCGGCCGCATGCACGGCGGTGTCTCCATCGTCTTCCTGAAAGGCGACGGTGGCCTTGTTGGTGAGGCAGGTGGCGGCGATGCCGGCGAAACGCGCTTCGTGCGAGAGGAGGCCCACCGCGTCGTCCATGACCCGTTGCGCCTCGGCGTAGTTTCCCTTGGGACCGAGAGTGCTCCCCCGCCCCAACTCGGCCCTTGACGCCCTCCGCATAACCCCCGCGCCCTAGCGCGTGCGGACTTGCTCGGCAGGATCAATGCCAGTAGTGCCGCGTCGTCGTCCCTCCTGGCAAGTGAATTGCATAAAGAAGGATGGGCGGAGGGAAGGAGCCCGGCAATGCGCGAAATTCTTTCCTCGCTCCTCGTTTCCACCCTTGTGTTTCAGGTTGGGCCGGTTGCTGCGCACGATTCCGACAGGAAAGCCGCAGCTGAAGCGGACCCTCCGGTCGCATTAGCCGAGCGTTTCGGCAACATGTCCGGCGAGGCGGAGCGCTTCTTCAAAAGCAAAAATGAGGGCGCGTTCGCATGGGCTCACGATCAAGAAGGTTTGGCGCGATCGGGCGTGACTCAGGCGAACGTTGCCGACCGGATCCGAGCCAAGGTGCTCGATACACCGATCGGTACGGAGATTACGATTACGCTCCGTGATGGAGAAGTCGTTCAGGGCGAACTCGCAGAAGTTGCTGAATCCTATCTTCGTTTACGAGTCCTGGCTTCCGAGGAGGCACGTCGCACTCACGGTGATCGCACAACGATACGGAGAAAGTTCAGCTTTGAGGAGGTCCGCACTTTACTGGTCGGACCAGACCCGCGTGACATTGCACCGGGTAAGAAAGTCGAGGTCCGACTCGTCGGCGGCGACAAAGTCAGGGGTCGCCTCACCGCTGTTGGTGATGACGGCGTGACCGTTGACAACCGGCGGTTCACGTTCGATGAGATCATCGGTGTTAGGAAGTTGGGGATGCCCACGGTCTACAAAGTCCTCATAGGAGTGGGGGCTGTTCTTGGTACTTTGGTAATCCTCTGCGGGACACACGGATGGTGCTCCGGGTAACGGTGAGGTGTAGGGCGATAATAACGTGACTATCGTCAGAGTCGAGGCGATGAATGTTCTCGTCTAGTTCGAGGGCTTGCAGTTCATGGTCGGAACGCTCGTCGACGTGCCGGGCGGTGATATCGGGGAACTGCGCCTTCCCTTCCTTTGATCATTCTAGGGTATGCGGCATCCGCGCGCCGAAGTTTCGAGGGCTCTTATATGTTCTAGTATTTTCAGTTGATTTCGGCTTGAACAGGCTCTAGCAGGGTGGGCGAATTAGGAGGGAGCTTCATCGCGTGTCATGCGCGGGTCTGCCAGCGCGCCTACGTGACCGCCGACGGCTACTCGCGGTCAGAGGTTCTGGTGTGGGGTGGTGCGCGTGGGGGTCTTCTGGGACGGAAGAGCCTCCGCACCGAAGAGCCCACCGAGCGCGTCGACACGAAGATCCTCGGGGGAGACCTTGATCGAGCTCGAGAACGCGCAAACGCTCCCCCTAGGGCTCCGCGTAGACGCCTTCATCCTGTTCGAGTAGGTTTCAGGGGCTCGGCGTCGGAAGCCCGAGGCGCTTCGACTCCGACTCGATCGCTTTCAGAAATCCTCCGATCTGCTCGAGCCTCTTTCCGTTCACGAAGACGGTGGGGGTGGCGTTCACCTCGAGGCGACGGCCTTCGGCGATGTCTCGATCGAGCTTCGCCCGGGCTCCCGGCGAAGAGAGGCACTGGCGCATCGCGTTTCCGTCGAGCCCGGCTTCGGTCGCGAGCCGGACCACGTCTTCGTTTCCAGGGTTCGCGGGGGGCTGCGAGAAGATGCGATCGTGATACGACCAGAACTTCCCCTGCTCCTCGGCGCAGATCCCTCCGAGAGCGAGCTCGCAGGCACCGTCGTGCACGGTGCGCGTCATTACCGGGTTGCAGGCCTGGTCGAGGGGATAGTTCTTGAAGAATATCGCGACCCGGCCCTGGGACTGGGGCATGAAGCCGCCGAAGGCACCCGCCAGATTGCGACAGAACGGACAGAGGAAGTCCGAGAACTCCACGACCTGGATCGGCGCATCCGCCGGCCCCTTCGACGAAACTCCCTTCAGATCGAGCTCGACCTGCGGCTGGCGCTCGAAGTCCGCGGCCGCTTTCTGCGCCTGGTACTCCTGGAATTTCTGCGGATCGTCGAGGGTCTCCTGGAGCTCCCGTACGCGCGCTTGCGCCGCCTGGAGCTGCAGCTGGATCTTCGTGACCTCGTCACCAC
>DAISKN010000292.1:3261-5995 GCA_036820975.1 Acidobacteriota bacterium
TCCGCGGGTTCTGCGGCCGAGGGATCCTGTGCCGCCGGCGGCGCTGGCTCCGGCTCCACCGGGGGAGGAGGAGCAGGTTCGCTCGCGCCCAGGAGATTCGCCTCCGGCCGGGCGGCCGACGACGCGAGCGCATGATCGACGGCGCCGACCGCGACCGCGACCAGGACACTTCCCAAAGCCCAGACGGAGAGCGCCCGGCGCGCCTCACCCTGAGCCAGCACGGATCCGATCTTCGATCGGACGGGCAGCAGGGCCACGACCGCGGCCAGGTTCACGGCATAGGTGGCGAGGCAGAGCCGGCAGTAGGCCCCGATGGCGAATGCCTGAACGCCGAACAGCAAGAGATCGACGGCGAGAGCCGCTACGAAGGCAACGAGCGCTAGCCCGGCAACGGAGTCCCGAACGGCGTCGGAAGAAACGCGGCCGAACGCCAGCAGGAGCAGCATGGAGGCGTAGAAGAACACTCCCACCGAGGCCACCGAAAAGCCCACGAGCGTCGAATACTGCGAGTGAGAGACCAGGTAGCAGCCGCTCTCTTCTCCCGTGCCGCAAAGCTGGTGAACGGTGGTCGAAGCCGAGCTCACGCCGTGGTGGTCGAAGAGCAGCAATCCCGAGAAGAAAGCGCCGGCGCAGGCGAGGAGGACGACGAGAGAAAGACGATTTCGGCTCATCCTGGCCGATCATTATGCCATGGACGACCCCGTCGAACGAGCTCGCCCCTGAACCGCGCTAGTCGATCAGGAGAACCACGATGACGAGCCCGCAGCCGGCCAGGGCCAGCGCGGCACCCAGCTTCCGGTTCGCTTCGCCGCCGGTGGCCATGAGGGCTGCACCCCCGCCCGCGACCGCAGCGCCGACGATCACGAAAGTCTTGCATTGCCTCGTCCGACAGAACCCGGCCGGGACTTCGATCTTTTGCCCGGTCCGGAATCCCGTCGGAGCGAAAGCGCCCGCCTCGACCGCCGGCGAGCCCGGGGAGAGCGCGACGACGAGCTCGCCGCTCACGGGGAAAAGGTCCGGAGAGATGAAAGAAGAGGAGATGGACTCAACAGCAACCTTCCCGGGCCGGAACGCTTCGCCAAACAGCGACGGGAAAGTCTCCCGTTCGCCAACGAGCGCGCGGCGCTCCAATGTGAAGAACGCTTCCTTGCCCTCTTTCATCCCCTCGGATGCTTCTCCCACAGGGACCAAGCCCAAACCAAGGAAGAATCCGGCGACGACCCGCTGAAATCTTCCACGTGTTGCACGAAGCATCTCTGTGATCCTCGCCGATACCAGTTCGATGGAGTGCAAGACACGTACCACCGACGGTAAGCGGAAAGCGCGACGACCCGGCACATGGGGGAAAGAACGCAAGGGCGCAAGGAAGCAAGGGCGCTACGAGGAGAATCAATGCGGATGGAAGGCGAACCAAGATCTATTGGGAAATCCATCTCCCGAATTCTCGTCGCACCTGGATCCCCTTCTTCGCGTCCTTGCGTTCCTGAAAGCTTTGCGTTCTTTCCGTTCGTTGGGGCATGGGGAGCGAAGTGCCAAGCCGTAGTTTCTGCGTGAAAAGACACCCGGTTGGCCCATCTCGCGCATTGCGGGAGCCCGGAGAAGGTCTCAAGTCCTTCCTTCGTCGCCTTCCTCCTGCTCGACGATACGGCACGAGAGTTGCAACTTCTTTTTTGCGGATTCTGCACAACCGGAAGGAGATTCGCGATGAAGCGGGTTCTTCTCGTGTCGACGCTCCTGGGCACGCTGATGGCCGCTCGGCCGGCGGCGTCCCAGGAATTCCCGGGCCGTTCCGTTCAGGGCTACGCGTTCTTCGCGCCCGGGGTTCGCCCGAGCGATGGCACCGGCACCTACTCCGTCGGCGGCGGCGCGAACTGGCTCGTCGGGACGAAGCTCGCCATCGGCTTCGACACTCACTCCTTCGGCTGGTGGGAGTGCTCTTCCTGCGGCGCGTGGATTCTCACCGGGAACGCGGGTTTCCTCAAGCGGCGTCGGGCTGCGGCCGACAAGTGGGAGCCCTTCGCGCTGGCCGGAGTCGGCGCCGCCGCCGAGGGCGGAGTCGGCGTCGCGGCGTTCAGCGGCGGAACCAACCACTGGATACGCGAGCGGCTCGGCCTGCGTTTCGAAGGACGCTACGAGTACGTGTTCGACGAGGAGGGCTACATTCACTTCCGCGTCGGGGTGGTGTTTTGAGAACAAACGAGTCACTGGGTAGCAAGTGCAATCGTTGATTCGAAATGGAAAGGCGGCCATACCGCCGATTGAGGGGGTGATTTGATTCTCAAGCCTCCAGGAGGAGGTTGTCATGTCCAAAAAAATGATGCTCTGCGCATTGGTTCTATTCTCCCTTCTCGTCGGTTGCGGCGACGACGGTCCCACGACGCCGACACCCGCACCGACGCCTCCAGCGCCGACTCCAGCGCCGACCCCTGCCGCGGCCGACATCGATGTCGAGGTAGTAGAAGCCTTCGTACTGGCCACGGGGCAGGGGAACCTGCTGCTCATGGACCTGAAGATGGTCGAGAGCGGTGGGCTCGGCGCCAATATCAACTTCATCCGGGTCGAGATCTTCAAGGCGACCGGTGAGTTCGAAGAGCGACAGGAGATCGGAGCCGACGAGATCATCGACGCCTCCGGCTCCAATCGCCTGGCGGCGAACCAGACTCGCGAGGAGTCCTGGGGCCTGGTCTTCCGCGCGACGATCAAGTCGGGTCGATTGTTGAGGGTCACCGTGGGG
>DAISKN010000292.1:6005-8195 GCA_036820975.1 Acidobacteriota bacterium
AGGTCACCGACTTCATCTTCAGGTAGCCCCATCGGGCGGCGAGGCGAGCTGTCTTTGCTCCCGGTTTCCCCCGGCTCGCCTCGCTGGTTCTTTTCATCCATCGCTCCCCGGTCCTTGTGTCATCATCAAGGCGCAGACCATGGTGCAGGACGTGGAGGATCTGTCGCGCGCCCAGGGGCCCATTCTCACGGGGTCTCAGAGCACAGGAAGCTCCCCCGCACGCGCGCTCTCGAGCGAAGAGCTTTCCGCGTTCCACCGCGACGGGTTCCTTTCCGGTGTCCGGGTCCTCGACGACCACCAGGTCGAGATCCTGCGTTCCGAGCTCGAGGCGCTTCTCGACCCGGAGCATCCGGGAGCTCACCTGTTCCACGAGCGCCACTCGAACGAGTCCCGCGAGCCGGGCCGCGTTCTCTTTCACGCCCTCGGCGCCTGGCGCATCTCCGCGGCGTTCCACGACCTCCTGTGGAACCGCGCCGTGCTCGTCCCCGCGAGCCAGCTCCTCGGCGGAAGAGTGCGCTTCTGGCACGACCAGCTGTTCGTGAAGCCCCCCCACGTCGGAGGCGTCGTATCCTGGCACCAGGACTATTCGTACTGGACGAGGACCGAGCCCATGGCTCACCTGACGTGCTGGATCCCGCTCGACGACGTCGACGAAGAGAACGGGTGCCCGCAGTACGTGCCGGGAAGCCATCGATGGCGTCTGCTGCCGGTGACGGGCCTGGCTGGCGGCATGGACGCGATCCGCGACGTACTCCGTCCCGAGGAGCTGAGGGAATTCCGCTCCGTGCCCGCGGTGCTCCGGCGGGGAGAAGCGGCGTTTCATCATCCGCTCACGGTTCACGGCTCGTTTCGAAACCGTTCGGACCGTCCGAGGCGGGGTGTGGCCTTGAACTTCTGCCTGGATGGGACGCGGAGCGCTTCGGACGAGCCGCTTCTCCACGGAGTTCCTCCGATTCCCCGCGGCCAGCCGCTCTCGGGGCGATTCTTCCCCCTGCTCAGTCGCGAATGAGATTGTCGGTATAGCCGAGGGCGACGAGGCGTTCGTAGGCTTCCCAGACTTCGTCCGGGATCTCCTGCTCGATCTGGAATCCCCTCGCGGGGTAGACCCGAATGCGCTGGAGGTCTCCCACCATGATGTGAATGACGCGCTCGAGTGGGATCTCCTCGGTGGCATAGTCCTCGTAGGCGATCGAAGGCGACGTCACCACCGCGGTCTTCTCCGGCCAGACCTTGCGGAACGTCGCGTAGGTCCTCCGCTCCATGTAGGGCTTCTGCACCAGGATGAAGTGCTTCGGATCGAGCCCGCGCTCGAGGAGGAGCCGCCTCGTGAAGTGGACGTTCTCGCCGGTGTTCGTCGAGCGGTCCTCGATCAGAATCGACTCCTCGGGAGCTCCCAGGCTCCGGGCGACCCGCGCGAACTTCCGCGCTTCGGCCTCGTCCCAGATCCCGCGGGTCAGATTCCCGAGGCCGCCCGAAAGGACGAGAAGCGGCGCCGCACCTTGGAGGAACAGGGACGCCCCGCGCTCCGCCACGCGGAGATCGTGGCTGCCCTGGACCAGAATCACGTCGGAGGGGGGAATCTCGTGGCCCAGGTGATGGTAGTCCCACAAGACCCGCGCCAGGCGATCGACTTCACTCGACATCGTCCACCGGACCGGAGGCGTCTCGGTCGCCTATCTCGAAAGCTCCTGTCGAATCTGGAGACGGCGCAGCAGGTCCTGGCGGGTCACGACTCCGACGAGCTCGCCGCCCTCTACCACCGCCAGCATGCGGTCCTCGGATCCGAGCAGCGACAGGACCTTCAGCGCTTCGTCGTCCGGCGAGATCGCCTCGTCGATCGCGTCGCGGCTCATGAGGTCCCCCGCCGTCAGATGCCGCCACGACGACCGCTCCCGCGCTCGGATCGTCGCGAGGCGCAACATGCCGGCGAGCCGTCCACCGGCGACCACGGGAAGCTCGCTCACGCCCCTGGGGTAGATCACCTTCTCGACCACGTCTTCGAGCGTCATCTCCGGGGGAACGGCAACGACGTCCCGGGTCATCAGGTCCCTCGCTCGGATCCCTTCGAGCGCCCGGCGGACGAAGAGCTGCTGGTAGCTCATTCCGGCGGCGTTTCTCAGGAACAGGCCGATGAGAACGAACCAGATTCCGCCGAGGAGGTTCCCGAAGAAGAGCAGGTACACCAGGCCC
>DAISKN010000293.1:0-8151 GCA_036820975.1 Acidobacteriota bacterium
CGCCGTCGGGTGATTGCGAGCTCCAGCGATCCGGCCTTTCACCGGGTCGAAGGGCTCGACCTCGCCGCGGAAGCGCTCGGGCGCCCGGGCGTCGATGAGGAGATGCTCCGTCCGTTCGCGCTCGAGTGCCTCGACGTCGATGCGCATCGATTCCCGCGGACGGGAAACGAAGCGCCGCGCCGCGCGGCTTTCGCGACCGCTCGCGAGAGGCCGTCCTTCGGACTTCCAGGTCTGTAGGCCGCCGTCGAGAACGGCGGCAGCGTCATGGCCGAGGTATCGAAGCATCCACCAGAGGCGCGCGGCCATCTGTCCCTGCGACGTGTCGTACGTGATCACCTGGACCTCGTCGTCGATGCCGAAGCGCGAGAAGCGCTCGACCATGGCTTCGACGCTCGGCATCGGATGTCGCCCGTTCTTCCCGGTGCGGGGGCCCGAAAGATCCCGGTCGAGGTGGGCGTAGACGGCGCCGGGAAGATGCTCCTCCTCGTACTCGGCTTCTCCCTTCGAGGGCTCGACCAGGTAGAAGCGGCAGTCGAGGATCGCCCATCGCGGATCGCCGAGATGGGGCGCGAGCTCGGAAGGCTGGATCAGATTCGAGAACACCGGGCGGGAGAATGGTCCAACGTCTGGAAAAACGCAACCTCGTTTCTGGCGCCGTCGCCGGGCGCGGTGATAGTCTCCTGCGCCATGCGGGAAGCGCGCCTCGTCCTCGCCATGATTCTCCTCGCGTCGGCCGCGGCTTCGGCCGAAGTGCCTTATCCCACCTGCCAGTCGGCGGGTTGCAGCGATCCGAAGGACTTCGCGAATTACCTCTTTCGCCGCTCCGGCCAGGTTCCCGACGACTTCGATCCCTCGTCTTCGGGCAACTGGACGTACAAGCCGTTCGTGGGGATGAACCTGTTCCACGCCTGGAGGATCTCGACCGGGCGGCCGGACGTGGTGGTGGCGGTCCTCGACAGCGGAATCCGTTGGAACCGCGCGGATCTCGCGCGCAAGGTCGCGCTCAATACCGGGGAGCTTCCCCTGCCTCCGGGCTGCGCGTCGCGCGAGTGCAACGGTGACGGATTCGTCAACGTCGAGGACTACCGGGGCGTCGCCGACGCGAACGGCAACGGCATCCTGGACGCGCAGGATCTGCTGAGAGCCTTCAGCGACGGCGTGGACGACGACCGAAACGGCTACGTAGACGACATCGCGGGCTGGGACTTCTACCAGGACGACAACGATCCGGACGACGACGTCGACTACGGCCACGGCACCGGGCAGGCGGAAGACGGATTCGCAGAGGCCGGTAACGGTCAGGGGACGCCTGGATTCGCCCCGAGCGCGATGTTCCTTCCTCTGCGGGTCGGCGACAGCTTCATCGCCGTCGGAAGCGAGTTCTCCCAGGCGGTGGTCTACGCGGTAGACCGGGAGGTCTCGGTGATCTCCGAAGCGATCGGCGCCATGAGCGCCTCTCCGGACGCTCAGTCCGCGATCGACTATGCGTACCACCGCGGAATCCCCGTGGTCGCGAGCGCCGCGGATGAGGAAGCCCGCCATCACAACTATCCCTCGAATTTCGAGCACACGCTCTGGGTCAACTCGATCGTCCACGGCGACGGAGTCGTCGTCCGGCAGAAGAGGACTTACGACCTCCTGAACGGCTGCACCAACTTCGGCGGGCGGGCCTGGGTCTCCATCTCGTCCAACGGCTGCAGTTCGGAGGCGACGGCCCGGGCGGGCGGCCTGGTCGCGCTTCTCGTCTCGCGCGGCAAGAACCTGATCGACCAGGGAAAGCTCGATCCCTATCCCGGCCTCTCGACCCCTTTCTCGGCGGAAGAGATCCGTCAGCTCCTGCGCGAGTCGGCGAAGGACATCGACCACGAGGGCAACCTCGACGATCTGACCATGCTCGGTCCGCTACGGCGGCTCCTCTCGGCGCCCGCGGATGGCCTTTCGTTCGACTCGAAGCGCTTTCCCACCCAGGCGGGCTGGGATCAGTACACGGGATATGGCCGGCCGGACGCGCTCCGGCTCCTGCTCTTCGATCCCCGGAGGATGCCACCCGAAGCGGATCTCTCCGGAAGCCTCGAGTGGTTCGACACCGTCGACCCCGCTCGTTCTCCCGAAGTCGCGGTAGTGGGCTCGGCGGCGGCCGTCCGCACAAAAGGCCGGTTCTCTTACTTCGCCGAAGTCGGCTGCGGAGTTCAGCCCAAGGAATTCTTTCCCATCGGAGCCGGCCGCTCCGCTTCGAGGATTTCGAAGGAGGTTCTCGCGACCTGGCGTCCCTCCGATACCGCCGCCGCCTGCGGATTCGACCCGCGAGCGCCGATCGACGACCCCGATGCTCATACCGTGACGCTCCGGCTCCGCGTCGTCGATCGCCGCGGCAACGCCGGTGAGGATCGACGGACGGTAGCCATTCACACCGACGGGCGCCTCACCCGGCCTCCGGTCGAGGTCGGAGCTTCGGTCGAGTCCTCCCCGGTCCTCGCGGACGTAGACGCGGACGGCGTTCTCGACGTGATTTACGCCGCGTCCGACGGCCGCCTGCACGCGATCCAGGGAGACACGGGAGCGGCGATCGCTGGATTTCCCGTGCGCACGGACGCGATCCCGGTGCACGCCTCGCCTGCCTACGAGTCGTTCGAGGTAGAGATCCCCCACGAGGCGATCCTCGCTCCGCTCGCCGCCGACGACCTGGATGGGGACGGACGGGTCGAGATCGTGGCCGCTTCCATCGAGGGCAAGGTCTACGTCTTCGACGACCGCGGCGCGAGGCGTGCGGGATTTCCCGTCGCGACCGATCCGCGCTTTTCCGACCCGAGGAATCGGGATCCGTTGAACGACGCCGACCCGGGCATCCTCGGCGCGCCCACTCTCGCCGACCTGGACGGAGACGGGGGACTCGAGGTGATCGCCGCCGCGTTCGACGGCCATCTGTACGCGTGGGACCACGGAGGGACTTCGGTCGCGGGGTTCCCGGTGCGGATCGCGGATCGCTCGAAAGTCGATATCGTGCCCGAGACCGGAGTCGCGCGGGCGAAGCCGGGAGTCGACGCCAGGGAGCGGGCGGCGAAGATCGTGAGCTCGCCCGCCGTGGGCGATCTCGACGGCGACGGCCGCCTCGAGATCGTGGTGGCGAGCAACGAGGAGTACGGTGGCGAGCTCGAGGGGCTTCCCGCGGACACCCGGCTGGTGAGTCTCCTGAACCTGATCGGCCGGCTGGACATCGATCTGGGCGACGATCTGTCGCTCGACGTCCGGGGGCGCGTCTACGCCGTCCACGCGGACGGGAACCTGCACGCGGGAGGTCCGTTCCGGGCAGGCTGGCCGGCGCCGGTGATGCTTCTCGCGCCGGGCGTCCTCCCGACCGTCGGCACCGGGACTCCGGGAGCACCCGCTCTCGCCGATCTCGACGGAAGCGGCAGACTGTCGGTCGCGATCTTCGGCGCCGCGGGTCCGGTCCATCTCTACGACGCCGACGGCAAGCCGGTTCTCGGAGAGCTCCAAGGCCGTCCGCGCGTCCTCGCCATGGACTTCCCCGATGGCTTCCCCCACATTCCCTCGACTGCGGGCTCGGCGGACGCGCCGTTTTTCGCCTCGCTCGGCTCCGGAGCTTTCGGCGACCTGAACGGCGACGGACTCCCCGAGTACGTCGCGCCTACGGGAGGGCTTCGGAAGCTCCTCGACGTCGCCGCGCCCGCCCGCCAGACGTTCGGCGATCACCAGGTAACCGCCTGGAACCCGCGCGACGGGTCGCTTCTCGAAGCGTTCCCTCGCCCCATGGACGACATGCAGTTCCTGTCGAGCCCCGCCCTCGCCGATGTCGATGGCGACGGCGCCCCCGAGATCGTGCAGGGGAGCGGGAGCTACCTTCTTCGCGCTTACCGCGCCGATGGAAGCGAGCCCGCGGGCTGGCCGAAGTTCACGCACGGCTGGCTCTTCGCGTCGCCCACGGTCGGGGACGTGGACGGTGACGGACTCAACGAAGTGGTCGCGGCGACGCGGGAAGGCCGCCTGTTTCTATGGGACACCGACGCCGCCACCCGAGCCGACGCCATTCCGTGGCAGGGATCCGGCCGCGACCGCCGCAACACCCAGAACCTCTCGTCGGGCGTGAGCCCGCTCGGCAGGAGATAGAGACCGCGGACTTCTCTCCCGCGGCTTGACATCCGCGCTCTGTCGGCGTATAGAATTCTACATAGATAGAAAGCTACAGGCCGCCGATGAACCTCACCTATCCCACCGCCCTGGTCCTCGAAGCGCTCGCCCGGGGACACCACCACGGCTTCCAGATCATGGACGTGACCGGCCTTCCGAGCGGGACGATATACCCGCTCCTGAGGCGGCTCGACCGCGAGGGGCTGGTCTCTTCACGGTGGGAGAAGCCCGCGGTCGCGCGCCGCGAGCAGCGGCCCCCGAGGCGGTACTACCAGTTGACGGCCGCCGGGGAAGCGATGCGTGCGCTCGCGCTCGAGCGCTTCCATGCCGTCGAGATCCTGATCGTGTCCGCGCGGAAGAGGCTCCGGCCGGCGCGATCCGAAGCCTGAACGATGCCTCTATCCCGCCTCGTCGTTCACGCCGCTTCCTGGCTCGTTCCCCGCCGCGAGCGCTCGGAGTGGAGGCTCGAGTGGGAATCCGAGATCTGGCACCACCGGCGCGAGCTCGCGTCCGAGGGCCGACTCGACTGGAGGATGGAGATGAAGCTTTTCGGACGCTCGCTCGGCGCCGTTTCCGACGCCCTCGATCTGAGGAGCTCGCCCCGGCTGGGAGAGGGTCTCGGGGCCGATTTCAGCTACGGACTCCGCATGCTGCGGAAGAGCCCCGGGTTCACCCTGGTCGCGGTTCTCCTGCTCGCGCTCGGGATCGGCGCCACCACCGCGATCTTCAGCGTGGTCAACGGCGTCCTCCTGAAGCCGCTTCCTTTCGAGGATGCCGGAAGCCTGGTCATGGTCTGGGAGCATGCGTACAAGCGCGACCGCGAGCGCAACGTCGTCGGGCCCTACAACTTTCTGAGGTGGCGCGAGCGGGCGCGCTCCTTCTCCTCGATGTCGGTCTACGTTCCCTGGGCTGCGAACCTCGCGGAAGAAGGGACGGAGCCGGAGCGAGTCGCGATCGGCTACGTTTCCGACGACCTGTTCTCGACGCTCGGGGTTTCCGCTGCCCGCGGCCGGGTGTTCGTTTCCGAGGATGGAATTCCCGGAAACGACAAGGTGGTGGTCCTGGGAGACGGACTGTGGAAGCGGCGTTTCGGCGCCGATCCCGACGTAGTGGGAAAAACACTCCGTCTCGACGGAAAGGAAGTAACCATCGTGGGGGTGCTTCCGCCGGGAGTCGAGCTGGCGTCGCCGCAGGCGGGCGGAACCGTTCAGATCTGGAACCCGATCGCCTTCACCAACGAGCACCGAGAGGCCCGGGGGCGCTACATGATGGTAATCGCGCGCCTCAAGGGCGAAGTCACGCTCGAGCAGGCGCAGGAGGAGATGGAGCGCATCGCCTCCGACCTCGAGAAGGAGAACGCCGACTTCAACGCCGGCTGGAGCGCGAACGTCTTTCCCCTGAAGCCCGAGCTCGTCCGCGACGTTCGAGGGGCGATCCTGGTCCTTTTCGCTGCCGTCGCCGCGGTTCTTCTCATCGCCTGCGCCAACGTCGGGAACCTCCTGCTCACGCGGGCGGTCGCCCGGGAGCGCGAGCTCTCCGTCCGCGCCGCCCTCGGCGCCGGGCGCTTCCGCATCCTTCGCCAGCTCCTGGTGGAGAGCCTTCTTCTCGCGGTGGTCGGCGGGGCGCTCGGTCTCGCGCTCGCCGAGGCCTTCCGCCGGGCGCTTCTTTCCGTCCTTCCGGCGGAGCTTCCTGCTTTCGTCGAGATCGGGCTCGACTCCCGGGTTCTCGCCTTTACATTAATAATGTCCGTCGCGACGAGTCTGGTCTTCGGGCTGCTCCCCGCGCTCCAGGTGTCGCGCCTCGACCTGGTGGAGCCTCTCAAGGAGGGCTCCCGCGGCGGCGCCAGCGCTCCCCGGCGGAGACTGAAGAACGCGCTGGTGGCCGTCGAGATCGCCCTCGCCGTCGTGCTTCTGTCGGCGACCGGCCTCCTGCTCCGCAGCTTCCATACGCTCTCCTCGGTGAACCCGGGATTCCGACCCGCGGGGCTGACGGCGGTCCAGATCAACCTCGCCGGTCCTCGATACGAGACGCCCGAAGCGCAGGTCGCGTTCTACCAGCAGGCTCTCGCGAAGGTGCGGGAGGTCCCGTCGGTCGAGCGGGCAGGCGCTATCAGCTGGCTTCCCCTCGGGAGCGGGATGGGCTCGGCGACGAGCTATCGGGTGACCGACAAGCCCGACCCGCCGCCGGGCGAGGAGCGCGTCGCCGACGTCCGGATGGTGGAAGGGGACCTCTTCCGCGCCATGGGAATTCCCATTCTCGAGGGGCGCGGCTTCGAGGAGAGCGATCGCTCGGATTCCCGTGCGGTGGTGGTGGTGAACAAAACGCTCGCGGACTCCGTCTGGCCGGGCGAAAGCCCCATCGGAAAGATCGTCGAGATGAGCTGGGGCGAGGACATCGCGGCCGAGGTGGTGGGCGTCGTCGGAGACGTGCGGCTCGTCCGTCTCGAGACCGCTTCCCGGGCGACTCTCTACTGGCCACAATCGCAGCTCACGAACAACTTCATGAGCCTCATCGCCCTCGGAAAAGACGGCCGATCTCCCTCGGCGTCCGATCTGCGCGCCGCCCTCGCCTCCGTCGACCCGGAGCTTCCGCTCACGAGCGTCCAGGAGATGGAGGATGTCGTGGCGCGCTCGCTCGGTCAGCCTCGACTCACACTCTCGCTGATGAGCCTCTTCGGGGCAGTGGCGCTCCTTCTTGCCGCTATCGGTCTCTACGGCGTCGTCGCTTTCAGTGTGAGCCAGAGGGTCCGCGAGATCGGACTGCGCATGGCGCTCGGCGCGTCCTCGAAAGACGTTTCCCGGCTCGTTCTCCGGGATGGCCTGAAGGTGGCGCTCGCGGGCGTCGGCCTCGGAGTGGCGGGAGCTCTCTTCGCGGCGCGCTTCCTGGAAAGCTTGCTCTACGAGGTCGCGCCCCGCGATCCGATTACGCTCGTGGCGATCGCCGCCCTCCTGGTGGGCGTGGCCCTCGTGGCCTCCTACCTGCCCGCAAGGCGGGCTAGCCGGATCGATCCGTTCACGGCCCTCCGGACCGAGTGACGGCGTGGCGGAAGGGGTGCTAGCATCCCTTCCTATGAAATCGACCCTCCTTCTTCTCGCTGCTCTCTCCCAGACGCCGGCGGAGTTCGACGTCGTGATCTCCGGCGGGCGCATCGTCGATGGAACCGGGGCCCCGTGGTTCAACGCGGACGTGGGGATCTCCGGGGACCGCATCGCAGCCATCGGGCGCCTGGGCGACGCGAAGGCGGCCCGGCGGATCGACGCTCGAGGGTTGGTCGTGGCTCCCGGGTTCATCGACATGCTGGGCCAGTCGGAGTTCGCGGTCCTCGTGGACGGGCGGGCGGCGAGCAAGATATTCCAGGGCATCACCACCGAGGTCACCGGCGAGGGGAGCTCGATTGCTCCCCTGAACGACCGGATGATCGCGGCCCGGGCCCCGAGCTACCGCCACTTCGGAGTCGAGCAGGATTTCCGCACTCTCGGGGAGTACTTTCATCGCATCGAGACGCGGTCGAAGATCGCGCTGAACCTCGCGACGTTCGTGGGCGCCGGAGGAGTGCGCGACTGCGTGATCGGCCGCGAGAATCGGAAGGCGACGGAGGCCGAGCTCGAGGAGATGAGAAAGCTCGTGGCGCAGGCGATGGAGGACGGGGCCCTGGGGCTTTCGAGCTCGCTCCAATACGTTCCCGATCGCTACGCCTCGACCGAGGAGCTGGTGGAGCTCGCGAAAGTCGCGGCGCGCTACGGAGGCATCTACATCACCCACCAGCGGTCCGAGTCCGGCCGCATCTTCGAGTCCCTCGATGAGGTCTTCACCATCGCCGAGCGTGCGAGCATCCCCGCCGAGGTGTGGCACCTGAAGACGGCGTACCGCGCGAACTGGGGAAAGATGCCCCAGGCCCTCGAGCGCTTCGAGGCGGCGCGGGCTCGCGGGCTCGACGTCACCGCCAACCAGTATCCCTATGACCGAGCGTCGAACAACCTCGATGCCTGTCTTCCGATCTGGGTG
>DAISKN010000294.1:0-8147 GCA_036820975.1 Acidobacteriota bacterium
GTCCTCGCGCTCGCGAGCGGGGAGGGGGAAGGCGAAACGGAGCTGACGCTTCTGGGTCTGGCGCTCCTCTGGGACCCGCCGCGGCCGGAAGTGCCGGACGCCATTCGGCTCTGCCAGAAAGCGGGCGTCCGCGTGCTCATGATCACCGGCGACCACCCGGGAACGGCGCGCGCGGTCGCGCAGGCGATCGGCATGGACCGCACAGAAGTCCTCACCGGCGACGAGATCGCCCGGCTGTCGCCCGGGGAGCTGCAGGGCGCGGTCCGAAGCGCGAGCGTCTTCGCGCGCGTCAGCCCGGAACACAAGCTGAAGCTCGTCGAGGCCCTCAAAGCCAACGGCGAGATCGTCGCGATGACGGGCGACGGGGTTAACGACGCACCGGCGCTGAAGCGGGCCGACGTCGGCATCGCGATGGGCCAGCGGGGCAGCGACGTGACGCGCGAGGTCGCCGACCTGGTGCTTCTCGACGACAACTTCGCTTCCATCGTCGGCGCGGTCGAGGAAGGCCGCGGGATCTACGAGAACATCCAGAAGTTCATCCGCTTCCTGTTCTCGACGAACCTGGCGCTCGTGCTCCTCGTCGTGCTCGGCGCCGTCGGCGCCTTCGTGATGGATCTGCGGGATACGAACGGGCTCCTGCTCTTGCCCTTGACCGCCATCCAGCTCCTCTGGATCAACTTCGTCGCGGACGGCCCGCCGGCGCTCGCGCTCTCTCTTGACCGAAACCCCGACCTCATGTCCCGTCCCCCGAGGCCGCCGGGGAGTCCCTTGCTCGATCGGCCATCGTTGGGATTCGTGGTATGGACTGGGCTTCTCAAGGCAGCGGCGGGAGCAGTCTTGCTGATCGCGCTCCCGGTTCTGGGATACGGCGTTCACGCGGTGCGCACCACCTTGTTCCTCTTCGAGTCGCTGGCGCAGCTCGTGTTCGCTTACCCCTCCCGGCGAATCGCGCAGAGACCGCCGCCGAACTTTACTTTGCACGCGGTCGTGGGCTTGAGCGTGCTGCTCCAGCTCTCGACGGTCTGGGTGCCTTCGTTTCGAGTGCTGCTCGGGCTCGAATCGCTCGACGCGAGCGCCTGGGCGATCGTCCTCGTGGGGGTCGGCGGGCTGTGGGCCCTTGCCGAAGCCGTGAGCCGGCAGGTTTCCACGCGGTCCCACCGCGCCGCGCTTCGCGAGGACCGGCAAGCGGCGGGTCCGTGAAGGAAGGACGGGAATGGAATCGAAACGCTCCATTTTATCGCGGGAGGGGCTGGGAGCGCTGCTCCGGGCGCTTCGCGGCGGCGGCTACCAGCTCGTCGGCCCAGCCCGCCGGAGGTGAGGAAGAAAGCGGTCGGTCAGGCGCGCACCGATTCTTCTTGCGCCCCAGGCCGGCCCGGAGCTATCATCGGCGCGTTTTCATAAGGAAGGGGCCGCTTTTCACTTCGGCCCCTCGTTCGACAGTGCGGGCAGCTCCTTTTCTCAGTTTCTCTTGCCGGCAGGCGAGAAACATTCGAAGGAGTGATCGACCATGAAATCTCACTCTCCGGAATCGAGCCGCGGTGTCGACCCCCTTGCTGCAGCCGGAAGCGAGCTCGCAGCCAGGCTGCATCCCGGGTTGCAGGAGGCGCAGCTCCTGGCGGCGAAGATGGAGTGCGCGTCGAGACTGGCGGCGGGACTCTCCGAGCGGCTCGAAGACCTGCTCGCCGCCATCCCTCCCTTCCGTCAAGACGTTCTCGATCGCATGGAGGGGGACGACGGGCTGCGGGCGGCGAGCGAAGCGATTCTGGGCGCGTGTCATCGAGCCGAGACAACGCTCCGGCAGCTCGTGGCGGTGGGCCGCCGGCAGGCGCTCGCGCCCGCGATCGTGGACTGCAATCGAAAGATTCAGCAGACCCTCGAGCTCCTCCAGGGCGTCCTCGGGGAGAACGTGGCCGTCGAAGCCGAGCTCGCCTCGGACCCCGGCTTCGTCCGCGTGGATCCCGTGCAGCTCGAGCTGGCGCTCATCCATCTGCTGGTGAACGCGAGAGACGCGATGCCCGAGGGCGGAAGGCTCACCCTCCGCACGGAGAGGCTGGAGCCCGGCGACTGCCCTCGGCCGCCCGTCGGCCCCCACGTGCGCATCTCGGTGACCGATACCGGCTGCGGAATGGACGGAGACGCTCTGGCACGCGCGTTCGAGCCGTTCTTCAGCACGAAGAAGCGAGGGAGCGGCCTCGGCCTCGCCACCGTTTATGGATTCGCGAGCCAGAGCGGCGGTCACGTCTCGGCCGATAGCCGCCGGGGCGAGGGATCGACCTTCACCCTCTGTCTGCCGGCCGTACGAGACATGGAAGAATCGAACTCTCGAGCGGCAAGCGAAGCCCTGGGAGGGGCCGGTCCCATGCAAGCCGTGCGACGGAGGTCAAGATCGTGTAGCGAAGAAGGCACGAAGGGCCGCGTTGCCGCGTAGGGAGGCGAAGCGATGAGGTCCGCTCTGCCGCTCCCGGATCCACACGACAATCCTCGCCTCTCTTTCAGCGCTGCATGCGCTGAGCGAGCGGGCATCGCAGCTCGGTGCGGACTTGATCGTTCTGGGAAACCGCGGGCTTCGGGACTCCAGCGTATCTGGATGGGGAAGCGTGTCGCTGCAGGTCGCGCGGAACGCGCCGTCTTCGGGTGCCGGTCGTGCGCTGAACCCGTCTTCATCGGCGCCGGTTATTGCCGAGAGTGGCTCCTGCCGACGCTGCGAGAAGCAAGCTCCCCGTGGAGCAAAGGACAGGCGTCGGTGAGGCAACGAGCGCCGTAAGGCGGTCGTGAGACCCGATCCCTTCTTGCGCCCTGCCTTTACGCCGGGCTAGCATCCTGAGGTGCTTCATGGCGAAAAGGCCGCTTTTCATCCGGGCCCTCTTCGACGCCAGCGGGTTGACTCCTGATCCCGATGTTTGCCTGCCACTCGGAAAGAAACGTGCATGGGTCAGGAACCATGAAGTCTGGTTCGCAGGAATCGAGGATTGAATCCGATCTAATGCGCTTTCTCCTCTTGCTCGCCGCCTCGATCGGCGCCATGGTGCTCGGCGCGTACCTGGCGCGCGCGATCGCGAGGGAGCCACCGGCGGAGGAATCGGCGGCACCGGAGCCGCCGCCCGCGCTCCCGCCGCTCGCCGACTCGCCCCGCAGGAAGGGGCCGCATCTGGATCCCGCTGGCGCGCGCAAGGGCATCGTGCTCGCGACAATCCTGGGACCGTGCCGGGCATTGGCGCCCGCCGAAGACGATCGCTCGTAGAGAAGGCATGACCGCCGCCCCGACGAGACTCTGGTGGCGCGAGGCCGGCCGCGCCGGCGGCTACGTCCGCGCGTCATTCTGGATCGGGGTCGCCGCTTCCTTGACGGCGAGCACGAGAGGCAGGTCACGGTCTTCGTTCCCCACTACACCATGAGCGGCGGCACTCTCCTCGCGCTCGCGGCGGACGAGATCGCCATGAAATCGACACATGCGGCGCTCGATCCCATCGATCCGCAGCGGCGTGCCCGCGGCTTCGGCCTTCCGGTGACGGACGCCGTTCCCGAGCTGGTGTACCAGCTCATGGACCGCGATCCGCAGGCGGGCGGAGGGAAGCCGTCGGTGACGTACGTCCCCCTGGATCGGGAGGCCGACCCTTCCCCTGCCGAAGAGCATTCACCGACTCGGAGCCGCACGACGTCTGGTCTTGCCGGGACGTCTCCCCCATGCCGAAAATGAGAGAAGTTCATGAGATACCTGGTTCTCGCCGTCGACTATGACGGGACCATCGCCGTCGACGGGGGCATCCCCGCTCGGGCGGCGGCGGCACTCGAAACCGTGCGCGCCTCGGGGCGCCGGGTAATCCTGGTGACGGGGCGCCGTCTGGAGCACCTTCGCGGCGACCTCCGGGAGATCGGGCTCTTCGACTTCGTGGTGGCGGAGAACGGCGGCGTCCTCTACCGACCCAAGACGGAGGAGACGTCCCTGCTCGCGGATCCGCCCAGCCCCGAGCTCATCGAGGCGCTGCGGCGTCGGGGCGTCGAGCCCCTGGAGACCGGGGCCGTCGTCGTCTCGACCTCGAGCGACCACATGACGCGAGTGCTGGAGTCGATCCGAGAGCTCGGGTTCGAAGTGCAGATCATCTTCAACCGGAACGCCCTGATGCTGCTTCCCCCCGGGGTGAACAAGGCCAGCGGCCTCGAGCACGCGCTCCGGAAGCTGGGACTCTCTCGCCACGAAGTGGTGGGGATCGGCGATGCCGAGAACGACCACTCCTTTCTCGAGTACTGCGAATGCGGGATCGCCGTCGCCAACGCGGTCGAATCCATCCGGGAGCAAGCGGCCCACGTCACCGAGGCCCCGGGGGCCGATGGTGTCGTGGAGGCGATCGAGGAGCTGATCGCCGAGGACCTCGTTCGACTCGAGTCGAAGCTGAAGCAGAAGCTGATCCTGGGAACGGGCGCCGACGGCGCCGCCATCTCCGTCCCCCCCTACGGACGCAATATCCTCGTCGCCGGGCCCTCGGGCTGCGGTAAATCGACGTTCGCAACCGCCCTCATCGAGCAGCTCATCGACGCCGCCTATCAGGTCTCGGTCATCGACCCCGAAGGCGACTACGGGACGCTGCAGCAGGTGGTGTCCATCGGGAACCAGAGACGCTCGCCCACGACCAACGAAGTGCTGGGCATCATCGAGGATCCCAAGATCAACGTCAGCATCAACCTCCTCGGCGTTCCCCTCACGGACAGGCCGGCTTTCCTGGCGCAGTTTCTGCCAAGCCTCCTCGCCATGAGGGCGCGCACCGGACGCCCTCACTGGATCGTTCTCGACGAGGCCCACCACCTAATGCCCGCGATCTGGGGTCACACGATGTCGACGCTTCCCCTGAAGCTCGGGGAGACGGTGATCCTGACTGTGCATCCCGGGCGCCTGGCGCCGGAGGTTCTCTCGCTCATCGACGTCGCCGTCGCTATAGGTCCCTCTCCTCGACGGACTCTCGAGGAGCTCGGCGCGGCCGCCGGCAAGACGCTCGACTGGCCATCCGATCTGATCATCGAGCCCTCATGGGTTGCGGGCTGGCTCCCTCAGGCGAGGGGCACCCCGTTCGCCATGAGGCCGGCGGTGGGAAGGGCCGAGCGCATGCGGCACTACCGGAAGTACGCCGAAGGAACGGTCTGGCAGAGCTTCTACTTCAAGGGAGCGGGCGGGAAGCACAACCTCCGGGCGCAAAACCTGATGATCTTCTCCCAGATCGCGGAAGGCATCGACGAGGAGACCTGGCTCTACCATCTCCACCGCTCCGACTACTCCCGCTGGTTCCGCGACGTCATCAAGGACAAGTACCTGGCCGACCAGACGGAAGCCATCGAGCGCCGGAACGATCTCTCCACCGACGAAACCCGGAAGCTGATCCGCAGTCTCATCCACGCCCGATACACCTTGCCGGACTGACGTCGAGCGCTCGGGTGCGGCTCTCCGCGCGCGCTCGCCGAGTGCGGACCGCCATCGAGATCCGGCACGCCTGCAGTAGGCGAGAGCCGAAACGACGGCATGCCTCCTCGAAGAGAACTTCCTCATAGCGCACGATGGCATACGGGAGCCATGGAACGCGGGTTATCCAAAGTCGAGCCCGCGCCTCCCTAACCTGCCTCGCGCACCGTCAGCACCGGGCACGGGGCATACCACCACGCGCTTGGCGACACTGCCTAGCAACACATGGTCGAGTCCGGTGCGCCCGTGGTCGCCCATTGCCGAAAGGCGCCGTTCCCCTTCGCCGCGGGAAAACTTCATCTACATCGGCGCCTCGGATCTGGTTCCCGAGGTCAACAGACATCACCGCGTCTCCGTCAACCTCGTGAATTTCCTCTTCTTTGCATCCGGGCTCGCGCTGCTCTGGGCGATTCGGCTCACGCTCGGCTAGTGAGCCGAACAGGGTCGAAGAGAGCTCCTTCCGTGAACCCATTTGGACGATCCCTTCGGATGGAAGACGAGATGATCTATGCTCTCGAGAAGTAGCTGATCGCCCAGCGCGGGAGAGAGTAGCTCGATGGAGGTCGTCTCCGATCGATCGTCCCGCAAGTTTCGCTTTGTGAATCGGTCGAAGTAATCCTTCCACTGGTGACGAGAAATCTGCTTCGTCGCTGCATCCGATCGATTGCCTCCTTCCTGTCCAACTCCCCTTTACCCGATTCGGCTTCCCACGCAGGCTGCTCCAACATTCCGGCGGTAAGAGCAGAACGCCGGCACCGCTCGGACAGCGTGGATTCCCCCGGAGGCCGCGTCTTTTTCCGCAACGAAATCAGTGCTTCGTGAACGCAACCATCTCCCCGCAGGCCCGCCGCAACAGCCGATGTCTTCCGACGGCAGTGATCGCGTCCGGCCTGGCAGGCTTTATCACGCCTATTGTGTTGCCCCAGGTCCCCTCACCAAACGTCTGGCCCCAGGTTTACCACAACCCTGGTTCTGGAACGGGTTTTGCTCCTCGAACCGCGTCGAACAACGCAGGGCGAGGCGCCGGCAAACCGAGGGGCCGTCCAGCCGCATAACCCCTGAGTGCTCTCGGAGAGGAGGATTTGGAAATGAGTCTCGTACGTTGGGATCCCTTTCGCGAACTGGAGGAAATGAGCGACAGACTGAACCGTGTTTTCGCCGGAGTCGGAAGGCCCGCTCTCGCCCGCACCAATGGGCCCGAGGGCCGCGAGGCTTTGACGGTGCCTGATTGGGCGCCGGTGGTGGATGTCACCGAGACGGACGATCAGTACCTCATCAAGGCCGAGCTCCCCGAGGTGAAACGGGATGACGTCAAGGTGTGCGTCGAGAACGGCGTCCTCACCCTCCAGGGCGAGCGAAAGAAGGAGAAAGAAGAGAAGGGGAAGAAGTTCCATCGCGTCGAGCGTTATTATGGGTCGTTCCTGCGGACCTTCACCGTCCCCGACAACGTGGACGAAACGAAAGTAATGGCGGAGTTCAAGGACGGCGTTCTCAACGTCCATCTGCCCAAGACGGAAAAGGCCAAGCCCAAGGCCATCGAGGTCAAGGTGGCCTGACGTTTTCGAACTGCCGCGGGGCGGGCTCGACACCCGTCCCGCGGTCTTTCATCGGCCCTGAAGGAGAGTCATCAGGGCGAAAATCGCTGACTCGCTCGATTTCCTCATTCAACATCGAATCACCTGTCGCGGCTTGCTCCCGAAATTCAGACGCTTTCCGCCAGAGCCCGTGCTCGGACGCGATCGACGCGTCCGGCCGGTTGGGGGATTCGACGCGCCGCCGGGGCTTTTGCCACGACCACCCCGAATCCCCTTCGGACCGACCTCGTTCGCGAGTTCTGACAAGCCATCAATTTGTGCCGACCTATCCCTTGATACAAATCACAGGCACCAGCTTCGCCACTTTGCTCGCCAGCCTCGCCTTGTCGGCCGCTTCCACCACTGTCGAGACGTCCTTGTAAGCGCCCGGCGCCTCCTCGGCGACGTCGCGAAAGGAGTGGCCTCGCACCAAGATACCGCGGCCAGCCAGCTCATCGATGACCTCGCGCGCCCGCCAGCGCCGGAGGGCGGCGTGGCGGCTCATGGCCCGGCCCGCGCCATGGCAGGCGGAGCCGAAGGCGAGGTCCATGCTTTCCCGCGTCCCTACCAGCACGTAGGACGCCGTTCCCATGGTTCCGCCGATGAGGACCGGCTGCCCGACGTCGACGAGCGCTTCGGGGAGATCGGCGTGCCCCGGCGGGAAGGCGCGGGTTGCGCCCTTCCGATGCACGAAGAGCCGCTTTTTCTCTCCATCGACGAGGTGCTCCTCCTCCTTGCAGGTGTTGTGGGAAACATCGTAGAGGAGGCTCAGTCGCGCGGCCGGCAGAACCTCGGCGAAGACCTGCCTTACCAGGTGGGTGATGATCTGCCGGTTGGCGAGCGCGCAGTGAATCCCCGCGCGCATGGCGCCGAGGTAATCCTGGCCGAGCGCGGATTCGATGGGGACGCAGCCGAGTTCCCGGTCGGGAAGCTCGATTCCGAACGACGCGGCCGCCAGGACCATCTTTCGCAGATAGTCGGTGCCGATCTGATGACCGAGCCCGCGGGATCCGCAGTGGACGCTCACCACGAGCCTCCCCTTCTCGAGCTCGAATCGCCGCGCCGTCTCGACATCGAAGACTTCGTCGACGAGCTGAACTTCCAGGTAATGGTTGCCGGAGCCG
>DAISKN010000295.1:0-8141 GCA_036820975.1 Acidobacteriota bacterium
ACGTGATCTCCCTGAACGGAAAGTGGCGCCCGTCGAAGACAGCCGCGAGATTGGGAAGAGCGTTGGTACAGCTGGAAAGGCTCGTCTACCGCGACGGCTACACGCTGGGTCAGGCGATCTCCGTCCTGCAAACGCGCGAGGGCGAGGTGCACGAATCCGAGCTTCGGGAGGACTTCGTCAAGATTCCACCTCGTCGCACTCGTTTTTTCGTGGGGTTGGACTCACTGTCCGAGCTTCATGCCGATGAACGTTTTGCAGCGGATGCATTGCTACGGCAGAAAGAGGTCGATAATGCGAGCGACAGGATTCGCGAGACGCTCGCGAGCGTCCTGGCGGAGCTCCCGCGGGAAGATAGGCAGATTCTCGAGCTTCGGTTCGGTCAGGGTCTTCGGATTTCCGTTCTCAGCCGGCGTCTGGGCTTGCCGCAGAGGACCGTTTACGGTCGCTTCCATCGGATACTCCGTATCCTCAAAATGAGACTCGAGGCGAGAGGGATATGTCGCAACTCTGTAACGGCAGTGACTGATGGCAGTTTTCTGCCGCGCGGAATCGAGAGTGTCTTCCGGGGAGCTGCGGCCCGAGATCTTACGAATACCGGCAAGAGAGTCGTGAGCCTCGTCGATCGGCGGGCAGACTTGGCGACCCGCTCGAAACGCACCAACGAAGTGCTGCACCTCCAGTTCGCTGGCCAACCGAGGCAGACCAGTCGCGGGACCTACCTGCAGCCCTCGGAGGTAGGACCGCAAGATGGTCGCTCAGATCCCGAGCGCATCGGTATGACGGATTCGGTCGTTGGGATCGAAGACCCGGGGCACTTGCGCTCTACCTATACCTCCTAGTGTCTCGTGGGGACGGCGAGAAAGGCCTGAGACGCGTTTATTTTGCCTGGGTGTACCCTTGGATACCCCCGGAAATGGGACAAGCTGAAAAGACTGGCTGCTCGCGTTTTCACTCTGCCGAAGTGCTGGAGAAGTTGATTTCTTTGAAGATGTTGTCAGGGAACGAGATAGTGAAATATCCTCACTCGGGTTGCGAAATTCCAAAAAGAGTCCGTCTCAGGGGGAAAGCCCGATGCTCGTGTCCTGCGGGTGCCAACGTCTTTTTCCAATGACTCGTCGGCGGTTTGGGGGCCTATAGAGTCGTGGGCGAGCTCGAGGATCTCCAGCGCCTCTACGACCAGAACCGGTTTCTCGAGGCCTTCCGGCAGAGTGCCGAATACTGGAAGTCTCCCGCGAATCTCGACCGTCTTTCCTCGGACGAGCTGATTCTCGGAGGGAGGCTCGCATCGCGCCTCGGCGGGTCGCGGTTGTCGCGATGGCTGTACCTCGCCGCTGGTGAGCGGGATCCGTCGAGCCCGCGGGTCCGGTATTTCGCGGGCCGCGTGCGTCATCGACGGTGGTCGTTCCTCGACGAACTCCGCGACCGCGAGGCCAACCCGACTCTCGACACCGACGACCCGGAGCTCCAATCGAGCTGGCTCGCGTGGAACGCGCTCGCATGGGCTTCGCTTCGTGACTTCGAGCGAGCCCACGAAGGGATCGAGAGGGCGCGAGCGCTCCACACGAAGGACGGTTGGGTCTCGAGCTGTGAGTCGCACGTTCTCGGATTGCAGGACCGCTGGGAAGAAGCCCTGAAGGCTGCGGAGCGCTCGTGGGAGCTGAACCCCGGGTCGCCCTTCGGCGCGCGCAGCCTTGGAGCCGCCTTGCTGAGTCTCGGCCGCGTCGAGGAAGCGGCGCGGCGCCTGGGGAGCGCAGCCGAAGATTCGGAGTCGCACGAAGTCGTGGTCACGGCCTACTGGCAGCAGGCGGCTTTCGCGGAGACTCTCGAGGGTGAAGAACGCCGGCGCGCGGTCGCGCGCGGCCGCGATCTCGCGGAGAAGCTTCCGGGCCTCGCCCCACTCGCCGATCGCGAATTCCGGTCTCTTCTCGCCCACATCCGCCTGGATGTGGCGCAGCTCACGGACGATCACGCGGAGATGGAGCGCTGGGCGAGGGAAGTCCATGCTCCCTTCTTTCATCGAGTCCTCGAGAACCTGAAGAAAAATCCGGGGGGCGCCCGGATCCGCCTCCCGTGCCGCCGCGAGATGCAGAAGCACATGACGTGCCTTCCGGCGAGCCTCGCGTCGTGTCTCGCAGGCCTGGGTGTCGACATCGACGCGAACGTCATGGCGGCGGACGTCACCTATGACGGCACGTCCGAGTGGGCAGCCGCCGAGTGGCTCGAGGGCCGCGGGCTCGTGGTTCGCTCCTTCGTCGCGGCTCCCGAGCTGACCGAGAGGCTGATACGAAACGGCATCCCCTTCGTCCTGAGCCTGGAGGCGGAAGAGTTCTCGCACGCCATGGCCGTGGTGGGGCTCGATGAAGCCGCGGGAACGCTGCTGCTTCACGATCCGAGGCAATTTCGTACGTTCGAGGTTCTGTTGAACGGGCTCGCCCATCAGGCGCCTTTGGGGCCCACGGGGATGGCCGCCGTACCGAAGGAGAAGCAGGCTCTGCTCGATGAGCTCCTGCCCGCGGCCGAGGTCGAGGTGATGGCGGCCTCGCGGTCCTATTCCCGCGCCCTTCAACGCCATGGGCCTACGGTCGCGGGCGTGTTCGCGACCGAGATCGGAAAGCGGCACCCGTCCCATCCTTGGACCCGCCTGCTGCAGGCTCTCTCGGCATCGGACGACGGCAGGACGGGCGAGGCCCTCGCGGGGTTTCAGGATCTTCTCAATACGTTTCCCGGATATGCCCCCCTTCGCATCCGTCTCATCAACGCCTGCCGCTCCCTCGGCAATACGGCGCTCCTTCGGGAGACGCTCGAGAGCGTCGTCGAGCGCGGGCTTCTTCCCGGCGTTCGATCCGAGCAGGACTGGCAGCACCCGCCGAGCTCCTACGTCTCGCAGTACGCCGACCTCCTGCGACTCTCCGCGGCCACGACCGACAGGGCGCGGCGGATGCTCAACTCCGTGCTTCGGCGTGAGCCCGCGAACGCGGATGCGTGGCACGTGCTCGGAGATCTTCTCTGGCACGAACGAGAGGTCGAGGGGTCGCTCCTTTCGTACCGAATCGCGTCCTGCCTCTCCGGGTCGAACGAGCACTATGCGAGGGCCTACAGCGACGCGCTTGGAAGCACGGGCCGCGCGGACGAGGGGATCGCGTGGCTCGAAAGAAGGGTCCGCTCCTACGGCAGCTCTCCTCGCGCAAGCGACACGTGGAGAACCTGGATTGGAACCCTGGAGTCCTGGGGCCGACCGGAGCAGGCGCTCGCCGCGTGCGGCGAGGCTCTTCAGAAACACGGAAGCTCGGAGGAGCTCCTCGCCTTCGTGGTTCCGTTCTTCGCTCGCATGGGTCAATGGGAGCAAGCGGCGGAGCTCCTGAATCGCCTGGAGGCCTCGGGAAGTCCGGCGCTTTATCACCCCGCGGCTGTCGGATTCCGCGTCATGGAGGGCGATCTCGACGGCGCGGTTCGGCACGCCGAAGGTTGGGTGCGGGAAGCGCCCCTCCACATCGGGGCGAGAGACATTCTCCTCGATCAGATTGCCGCACGCGACGGCCCGCGCGCCGCACTCGATCGCGCCGCCGGCTGGGTTGCCGAGCGGCCCGGCCACGAGGGTCTGGAGGAGCTCTACGGCGACCAGCTGGACCGCGCGACCGAGGCTCCGTGGAAGAAAGCTCTTCTCCTGCGCCGCCGCCTGAGACGAAATCCGGAAGACGGCTGGGCGTGGCGCGAGCTCGCCGCGGGCTACATTCGCGCCTATGAGTCCGCCGACACCAGGCGGCGTGAACGGCTCCATCCCCGCATTGCTGTCCTGGTCGCGGAGTGCGACCGGACGGCCCCCGACGAGGCCTCGACGCTCCGCGTGAAGGCCGCCTGGTTCGAGGCGCGGGGCGAGTGGCGGGAAGCGGTCGCCCTCTGGCTGGAGTCCGTGGATCGCGAGCCGGAGATCCTGGATGGATACCGGCGGGCGTGGGAGTGCTCGGCCACTTTCGACGCTGAGGAACGACTCCAGGTCTGGCAGCGCATGGAATCGATGCTTCTGAACTTCCCCGGGCGACTCCAGGCCGCTCGGGACGTGATCCGACTCGGGGCGCAGAGGTTCGGCGTCACCTTCGCCGAGGAGGTGGTCTCGAGATGGGAGGGAATTCGCCCCGATGACCCGGAGCTCACCGAGGCCGGAGCCGATCTTCTCCTCGACTACGGCCACGGGCGAAGCGACGGGGAGCGGGCGCTCGCGATCCTGAAGCCCGCGGTCGAGAAGTTTCCGTTCCACCTCGGGCTCCGGTTCTCCCTCATCGGCGCCTACCGCGCGCTCGGAAGCCTCACGGAGGCGGAAGAGGCCGCCCGCGAGGTGATGCGTCGGCATCCCTCCAATCCCGCCGGACCGATCCAGCTCGCGTTGATTCTCGAGCTCGCCGGCCGCTCCGACGAGGCTCGTGCGGTGCTGGAGGCAGCGATCCAGAGGGCCCCGCAAAACGCGGAGCTCAGCCACTACCTGGTGCAGATTCTCGTTCGGAGTGGTCGACTCGAAGAGGCGCGAAACGCCATCGCAACCACTCTGGCGCGGCTTCCAACGAGCCTCTACTGGCGGGAGCGAGCGATCCAGTATCTCCTCGACTGCGGCGATGAGAAGGAAGCGATCGCGGCGGCGCGGGAGGGTGTCCTGTTGTTTCCGCGCGGCGCCTACCTCTGGTTTTTCCTCGGCGAAGCCCTCGATCGACTGAGGCACTTCGCGGCCCAGGGGGAGATCGAGCGGTGCTACCGCCGCAGCCTCGAGCTGAATCATTCGTTCTACGACGTCGCGGACCGGCTCGCGATGCTCCTCGTGAGTCAGCGGCGCTTCGACGAGGCGGAGAAGGTGATTCGGGAATTGGAGTCGCGTCAAGGCGACCCCTGTCCGGCGCTCGGTCGACTCGCGTGGATCCATCGCCAGCAGGGGCAGAGACAAGAGGCGTTGGAGGAGATGGCTTCGGTCGTGAGAGCGGCTCCCTGGTACCAGTGGGGTTGGAACGTCCTCATGGCATGGCTCGCGGAGGACAAGGCCTGGGATCGCGCGAAGAGCCTGCTCGGCGCCATTCCCCCGGAGATCCGCACGCACCGTCAGCTCCTCAAAGACCGCTTGAAACTCCTGGAGCGGGCCGGCCTCGAACAGAACGCGCTCGACGCCGAATGGGGCGACATTTTGAGGGACTTTCCGGAGGACATCCCCCTGCACCTGGAGCGATACGACTCCCTCCGGGACGCGAAGCGGGTCCCCGAAGCCGCCGCCGTGCTGAGGAAGATCCAGCCGCTCTATCCCGACGACCCCTTCATGAACGCGCGCCTCGTCGAAGCTCTCGCCCGCGAGCGCAAGACGGAAGAGGCTGTGGATGCCTTGCGCCGAGTCTGCTTCACGCAGGTGGAGAGGTCGGAGTGGCCGGCCGCCTTCGCCTGGGAGACCGCCCGAAACGCCCGCTTCGCCGATGAGGCGTACGAAGCCGTAACCCGAGCCCTGAAGGAAGGACTCCGCCCCACTCCAAAGGCCATCGGCCTCTGGGCTTACCACGCACTGGAGCGCGGAAACACGGATGGGCCGAGACCGCATTCGGTGTGGCGCACGTGGTTTCCCGACTCCGGCGCCCGCGAAGTCCTCGCCATCCTGAGAAGAGAGGACGAAGCGCTCTCGTTGGATGCGCGTCATCGCTCCCAGATTCTCGCCGTGCTCTCCAACTTCGGCTACCAGGCACTCGTCGTCCGGTATCGGAACGATCATCGCAGCGAAGTGGAAAGCGACCCCGAGTCGTTGGCTCAGCTGGTACGCGCGCTCCTCGAGCTCGGCCGCAGGCGCCAGGCCCGCGAGCTCATGGAGGGCTGGCCCGAACGCCCAGGCGTCGAGATGTGGATGATCGCGAACTACGTAGAGTGCTTTTTCGGGATCTTCCCGTCGCACCTGCGGGAGATCCGGGCGAACGCCGCCCAGGCTCTCTCCGCACTACCCCACGACAACTGCGCCAAGTACCTGGCCCACGTCCAGGCGGAAGCCTGCGCCCTCCTCGACGACGAGGAAGGGTTCCTCGCGACCTGGACCGGGCAGGGCTCCTACTTCGACCGTGAGGTATCCCCAGGCGAGTGGTTCTACAGCGATCGCCGGCGCTTGCTGGAGGACATTCCGAAGCTGGCCCGGCACCTCGAACGGAACGAGCGCTTCAGGTATCGAACGACACTGTGGCGTTTGAGAGTGGGACACCTCGGGAGAGCGATACTCTCATCGCCCCCCGTCCGGGTCGTGCGGCGGATCCCAACCGTGCTCCTGTGGCTGCTGTTCGTGGGGATGATGGCGCTACTTGCCAACCTCTGAACGGGAAGGCCCGTCTCGAGGACAGGACGATTCCCAGTTGCCCTCATCCTTCTTGGGGTAGGCTGGTGTGACGGGTGAGAAACCGCCTTCGTCCAGCCGGAAACGGAGGTAAGGAGGGTTGAACCGTGGCCAAACAGAAGAAATGGATCATTACCGCAAGTGAAGAACGGCCGATCGATGATGTAGCCAAGGATCTTGCCAAAGCCGGTCTTGTGAAAGGGCAGGTTCTCAAAGAGGTCGGGGTGGTGACTGGTTACGCGGCGGGGAAGATAGCGACGAAGCTCAGGAAGATTCGCGGGGTTACTGACGTGTCCCCGGACCAATCCGTAGACATCGGTCCCCCGGACTCAGAGACCACCTGGTAGCTCCTCCACGGGGCTCGCGGCAGGGACGAGAGCGAGCCTTAACGCCTTTGGGCCTTTGGGCCTTTGGGCCTTTGGGCCTTTGGGCCTTTGGGCCTTTGGGGAAGTCGCCTGGACGCTCCCTCCCGATCTGTTTCACGCGACACCACAACATCGCCGTCGCTTCTCGACTTATCGGGCGAAGAATGCCGTTTTCCATGGGGAAAAGTCGGCCTGCGGACGTCTATACCCTTGAAGTCAAATCATCGTCGAGACGGAGCGATGCGCTCCGACTGAAAGGGAAGGGAAGGGGTGTATGGCAAAGCGAAGAAAATCCGGTGCCACGGGGTCGAGGAAGGGGAGCGCAAAACTGAAGGTGTCCTCCGGAATCGAGGAGTTGCGGCTCGCCGCACTGGAACGTGGCGATGAGAGCCTGGAGACGGGTCGGTACCTCATCACGTATCGAGAGAGCTCGGCCGAGGAGGGCGTGAAGTCGTTGTCCAGCCAAGGATTCCGCGTAGCGGACGCGAGAGATTTCGCGGGCCAGGCGGTATCGCCGGAAAGCGTGGGCGATGCCGAGGCCTTGATGTTCCCGGAAATCGGTGTGGCTCTCGTCGGACGTGCGGCGCTCGAGGCACACGGCATGAGTGCCGAGGTGGAGCTCGCGTCGGAGGGGCCGATCGAAGCGATCGAGCCCGAGTATTTCGCTTTCGTCGAGAGCTCCGAATACCTGCGCGGCTTCGCTCGAGCGACGAACACGATTGTAAAAGACCTCGGGATCCCGGGTGTCGAGCCTGAAGTGGAGGAGGAGCTGGAAGCCGAGGCGCTCGGGGCCACCTGGGGCCTGGTGCGCTGCAAGGTGCCTCCGAGCCTGCGTAGCGGCGTCGGCATAAAAGTCGCCGTTCTGGATACCGGCATGGACCTGGGCCATCCGGACGTCACCGGCCGGGTGTTCACGACACAGCAATTCGTGGGTGAGCCGGTTCAAGATCTCCACGGTCACGGTACCCACTGCGTCGGCACTGCCTGTGGGCCCAAGGCGCCCCCGGGCAGCACTCCCCGCTACGGAATCGGCTGGCGCACGCGGATCTTCGTCGGCAAAGTACTGACGAACTCCGGTGGGGGAACGAGTGGAAGTGTTCTCGCGGGAATGAACTGGGCGATCGCGAACCGCTGCCAGGTCATCTCGATGTCGCTCGGGGCGCAAAGCCCCGTTCAGGCCGCTTACACCAACGCTGGAGCTGCGGCTCTGCGAAACGGTTGTCTCATCATAGCGGCGGCGGGTAACGCCGCGACGAACACCGGGGCGCCGGCGAACTCACCGACGATCCTGTCGGTCGCCGCGCTCGACTCGACGTTGAGGCCCTCGTCCTTCTCCAACTTCGGCAAGATCGAAATCGCGGCTCCGGGACGAGACGTTTTCTCATCGTGGCCGCGTCCGCAGCGCTACCGCACGATCAGCGGGACCAGCATGGCGACGC
>DAISKN010000296.1:0-8138 GCA_036820975.1 Acidobacteriota bacterium
CGCGCAGCACGCGCTTTGTGGTGAGCCCGCGGAGCTTGAGAGAGTCCGGAAGCGATCCCGCGAACTCGGTGAGCGCGGTGTCGAGGAGAGGGGAGCGCGCTTCGAGCCCGTGAGCCATGGTCATTCGATCCATCTTCACCAGGAGGTCTTCCGGAAGATAGGTGCGATAGTTCAGATAGAGGAGTCGAGCGAGGGGGCTCACTCCTTCGACCTCGCTCAGCACGTCCTCGAAATGCGCCCCGGCGTTCGCGGTAACCGGGCGCAGCAGCAGGTTCTGGACCTCGTCGGCGCGGAAGAAACTGCACCAGGCCTGGATACGCTCCCTCAGGGGAGAAGCCGAGGTCAGGAGGAACTGTCGCGCGCGCCGGAGACTTCCCGCGTGGGATCGGGGCGCGGGGAGAAGCCGCCCCCCGAAGGCAGCCAATCGCCGGAGCGTCTCGGGAACGCGTTCGCTGATGGCGGCGGCGGCGAGCCGGGAGTACCCGCAGAACAGCTCGTCTCCTCCATCCCCGTTGAGAACGACCGTGACGTCCGCGCGCGCCAGGCGGGAGACCACGTATGTGGGGATGGCGGACGAATCACCGAAGGGACCGTCGTGGTGGCGAACCAGCGTCTCCATCAGCTCCGGCCCGGGCGGCTCGACCCGGAAGCTCTTGTGGTCGCAGTCGAAACGGCGCGCCGCTTCCTCGGCGAACTCGAGCTCGTCGTACGCGGGCTCGCCCTCGAAGCCGATGCTGAAGGTCTTCACCGGCCGGGACGTGAGCTCGCTCATGAGCCCCACCACCACCGTTGAGTCGAGCCCGCCGCTGAGAAACGCGCCCAGAGGGACGTCGGAGACCAGCCGCTTTCGCACCGCGTCGCGGACGAGCGGCGACAGCCGCTCCACCGCCTCGGGGAGGCGCCGTATGCCGTTGACTTCCGAGGGCGGCGTCCAGTACCGCTGGACTCGGCCTCGGGCCCCGGAGGAGTCGACTACCATCCACGAAGCGGGAGCGAGCTGCGCCACGTTCTTGTAGGCGGTGAGCGGCTGAGGGAAGTACCCATAAGTCAGGTAGAAAGGAAGCGCCTCGACGTTGGGCTCGCTGGAGACGGCCGGATGACGCAGGATGGCTTTGATCTCGGAAGAGAAGAGGAATCGGCGCCCGTCGTCGTGGAAGAAGAGAGGCTTCTTCCCGCTCCGGTCGCGGGCCAGGTACAACCGCTTGCGCGGCTTGTCCCAGATGGCGAACGCGAACATGCCGTCGAGGCGGCGAACGGCGGCCTCCCCTTCGCGCGCGTAGAGCTCGAGGACGACCTCGGTATCGCTCCAGGTGCGGAGCTTCGCCCCGGCGGACAGGAGCTCGCGCCGCAGCTCGCGGAAGTTGTAGATCTCGCCGTTGAAGACGATCGCGAGGTCCCGGCTCGCGTTCCAGAGCGGCTGATCCGCCCGCCGCGACAAATCGATGACGCGGAGCCTTCGGTGCCCCAGCCCGACCTCTCCCGAAAGCTCGACTCCCTCCCCGTCGGGGCCTCGATGGGACAGGGCGCTGGTCATCGCCTGGAGCACCGCGCGGTCGGTGGGCGAGCCGCCGAAGTCGAGCGCTCCCACGAAGCCGCACATCGCGTCAACCCGCCTCGGCGGCGACCTCCGCCTCTTCCTCGAGCCTCGCCCGCGCGGCGATCGACGCGTAGATGGCGTGGTAGCGCCGCGTCCCTTCGGTGAGCGCGAAGTGTTCCGCGGCGACCGTGCGGCAGTGGTGGCGAACCGGCTCCGGAACGTCGTCCCCCTCGAGGAGAGGAAGCGCTTTGTGGGCGAAGGCCGAGAGGTCGCGATCGGTGAGCCCGGGAAGGACCATCCCGCAGCGGTCGGAGGCGAGGATGCGATCGACGTTGCTTATGCCGGTGTTGGTGACCACGGGAACGCCCGCTCCGAGGAACTCCCCGAGCTTGGCGAAGCCCGAGGCCTTGGCGGCGTAGCTCGGTCGGAGAAAGAAGACACCGAGGCGGAAAAGCGAGAGCCACCGGGGAACGTCCGCCGGCTCCGCCCGAAGGACGAGGACGTCCCGGTCCTCGAGCCCGGCGTCGCGAGCGACGCGGCGAACGGCGTCGGGACTCTGGCCGGTCAGATAGACGAACTTCACGCTGGGCCGGTGCGTCTTCACATGGAACGCGAAGCGGAACATCTCGAGGGTGAGGTAGCGATGATTGAAAGCGCCGATGTTACCGATGACCAGCGACGAATCGAGGCCGTGGGCTCGTGCGAGATCGATGTCGCGTGGAAGCGGGCGAAAGGCCTCTAGATCGACGCAACAGGGGACGACGCTGATCGGCGCCTCGCGGATGCCGGCCGAGGCCAGCCGGGCCTTCGCCTCCCTCTCGCGAAGCAGGGCCTTGGCGTTCTCGGTGAGCACCACGACGTGATCGGCGGAAGCGAGCAGCCGTTTCTCCAGGTGCTTCGCCGCGCGGTAGGACACACCCTGCGGCCGGAAGAGGCCGAGCTCCACGCGCTCCTCGGGCCAGAACCCATGCATGTCGAAAACCAATCGCGCTCCCGAGACCGCCTTGACGGCAAGCCCGATGAGGCCGGCGACGTAGCTCCTGGCATGCAGGACGCTGATGCTCCGCTTGCGGGCGACGCCGAGGGCCGCGCGCACGCCGCTCACGAGGTCCCAGAGGACCGCGGCCCCCGGAGGGGTGCGGTGACGCACGCGCGGGGCCCACGAGACGCCGCTCCGTTCGAGCTCGGCCTGAAGGGCGTTCTTCTTCGGCTCGTCGGCGATGTCCTCGCGATTCTCGAACGAGAGGGCGCTCACGTCCACGTCCCCACGGGCGGCCTCCAGGAGCCAGCTCACCTGAGCGCGGCCGAGCGGCGCCAGCAGTCCGTCGTAAGTCACATAGAGCACGTGGATTCGCTCCGGACGAACGGCGCTCATTGCCTCCTTCTGAAGCAACCGCCGTGCCACTGGGAACTGGGCTTCGATCAGCGGCCGGCGCAGATCCCATTACAGCGAAGAACGCAAAGACGCAGGGAGGCGCCCGGGCGCGATGAATCCTTTTCTTTTGGCCGCTTCTCCTCTTCGCGCGCTTGCGCCTTCCGCCATTGCGTTCTTCTTCGATTGTTCTTGCGCGGACGTTGGGAAACGCCCACGGAGGTGTGTAGAAAACAACCCACGCTCCGCGGGCTCGATTCGTCGCTCGATCGAAGAAAAGGCCGCGGTCATCGGCCGAAATCGGGCGCACCCGGGCGCTGGCACGTTCATTGCTCCCGTTCATTGCTAAGGATGACCCTTTCGCCCTTCCCGAAATGAGCTCCCGATGTCGCTGATCGTCGCCATCACGGTCGCGATCCTGCTCAACCTGCTGATCCTTCTCTTCCTCCAGAGACGCTACGACCGCGAGCTCTATCGCACCGTGGCCCTCACGTACACCGGGACGGTGCTTTTGCGCTACGCGCTGGCGACGTACATGTGGCTCAACCACGCCGAGGGCCACTTCACCCTCGCTCTATGGGGCGATTCGGAGACTTACGACGTCTTCGGTGCGGCGATCGCCGACAGCTGGTCCCACGGAACCGCGACGACGTCCTGGACCGCGACCGTCGAGGGCAAGGTGAACCGCGGGTTCATCTACTTCGTCGCTTCCGTCTACTACCTCTTCGGAAGAAACGTCATTCTCGTTCAATTCTTGAACGGCATCATCGGCGCTCTGACGCCAATCGTGATTCTGGAGCTGGGACTCCTTCTCTACAATCGCCGGGTCGCGACGACCGCGATGCTCCTGACCGCGTTCTTCCCGCAGATGATTTTCTGGTCCGCGGCTCTGTACAAGGACCCGGTGGTGATGCTCGCCATCGCCGCCAACATCCTCGCGGTGTTTCGCCTCCGACTGCGCATGAGCGCCTATTGGGTGGTCGTCTATCTCGCGACCGCCGCGGCGCTGGTGTTTCTTCGCTTTTACATCTTCTATGCGATCGCCGCCGCGACCCTGGCGGGAGCGGTGGCGCGGCATCGTCGAGGGATGATGCTCGGCTTCGCTACCCAGATCGCGCTGCTGGCCGGCATGATCACTCTCTTCGTGTACACCCCCGTGGGCCAGGAAATCCTCACGAACAGCCGGTTCCTGGATCTGCAGCTGCTCAGCCAGTCGCGCGTCGACCTGGCGCGGGCGGGAAGCGGCTTCGCCGCCGGCGCGGATGTCTCCTCCATCGGCGGGATCCTCAGCGTGCTCCCGGTAGGGGTCGCCCACATCCTGTTCGCTCCTTTTCCCTGGACGATGGCGAACCTGCGGCAGGCTCTGGCTCTTCCCGACGTGTTGATGTGGTACGCCCTGGTGCCGGCCCTCGTCCGAGGGGTCTTCTACGCTCATCGCCGGCTCCGCGAGACGATGCCCATTCTCGTCTTCACCACCGCGCTGACGCTCGCCTACGGCGCCTTCCTCGGCAATGCCGGCACCGCGTACAGGCAGCGGACCCAGGTGATGATGTTCTATTTCCTGTTCGTCGCCGACGGGATCCACCGGTGCCGGGACAACGGTCCCGAGCCTGTGCGACACTGAACTTGAGGCGGGACGAGGTGATGGAACGATGAGCGAGCCGGTATCCTGGGCCGCTTCGACGGCGCTGGTCACGGGCGCCACCGGGATGGTCGGCTCCTTCCTGGCCCGCGAGCTTCTGGCTCGAGGCACACGGGTGGTGGCCCTGATTCACGATGCCGACCCGCAGTCGGAGCTCTTCCGGAGCGGCGACGCGGCGCGGGTGAGCGTCGTCAACGGCTCGCTCGAGGAGCCAGGCTCGGTGGAGCGCGCCATCAACGAGCACGAGGTCGACACCGTCTTCCATCTGGGCGCGCAGACCATCGTGGGAACGGCGTTGCGCAGTCCCGTCCCGACCTTCGAGGCCAACCTGCGGGGAAGCTACCTCCTCCTGGACGCCTGTCGCCTGCATCGAGGGCTCGTCGAGCGCGTGGTGTTCGCGTCCTCGGACAAGGCCTACGGCGAGCAGCCGGAGCTTCCTTACACCGAAGACATGCCGCTCCTGGCGCGCCACCCCTACGACGTCTCGAAGAGCTGCGGGGAGGCGATCGCCCGGTGCTACCACCAGACCTACGGAGTGCCCGTCGCCATCGCCCGCTGCGGCAATATCTACGGCGGAGGCGACCTCAACTGGAGCCGCATCGTGCCCGGCACACTTCGCTCGGTGCTCCGGGGCGAGCGGCCCGTGATCCGCAGCGACGGGAAGTTCGTCCGCGACTACCTCCATGTCCTCGATGCGGTGAGCGCTTACGTCACGCTGGCGGAGCGTGCCACCGAGTCCGAAGTCGCGGGCCGGGCCTTCAACTTCTCGACCGAGTCGCCGGTGAACGTGCTCGAGGTCGTGGGCCAGATCCAGGCCCTGACTGGCACTTCACTGGAGCCGAAGGTGCTGAATGAGGCGCGCCACGAGATCCCCGGACAGCACCTGAGCGCCGGTCGGGCCCGCTCCGTGCTGGGATGGAGAGCGCGGTACGACCTCGCGCAGGGGCTCGCGGCGACGGTGCCCTGGTATCGCGAGTTCCTGGGGCTCGGCTGATGATCGCCTGCCGCTCCTGCGGCACCGCGCCGCTCGAGAGAGTGCTCGATCTGGGGAGCACTCCTCTCGCGAACGCTCTTCTCAGCGAGGCTCAGCTCGAGGAGCCGGAGCCGACGTTCCCGCTGGAGCTCGCGGTCTGCATCGCGTGCTCGCTGGCGCAGATCCTGGAAACCGTGCCGCCCGAGCGGATGTTCCGGAACTACCCCTACTTCTCTTCGACTTCCGAGACGATGCTCCGGCACGCCGAGTCGAGCGCCCGGGAACTGATCGCGTCTCGAAGCCTCGGCCGTGGATCCAAGGTGGTGGAGATCGCGAGCAACGACGGTTACCTCCTGCAGTATTACCAGGGCGCGGGCATGTCGGTGCTTGGCATCGAGCCGGCCCGCAACGTCGCCGCCGCGGCCGAGGGGCGCGGGATTCCCACGGTGTGCGAGTTCTTCGGCCCCGACCTGGCGCGCCGCCTCGCCGAGGAGGGGACGAAAGCCGACCTCGTCCTGGCGAACAACGTGATGGCCCATGTGCCCGACGTCAACGGCGTCGTCGAGGGCATCGGCCTTCTTCTCGCGCCTGCGGGTGCCTTCGTGATGGAGACGCCCTACGTCCAGGATCTGCTCTCCCATCGCGAATTCGACACCATCTACCACGAGCACCTGTTCTACTACTCGCTTACGGCGCTCGAGAGCCTCTACCGGCGGCACCGGCTCGCCGCCGCGCGCGTCGAGCGCATCCCCATGCACGGCGGCTCGCTTCGCGTCACCGTGGTTCCCGAGGGTCGGGAGGGAGACGCTTCGACGGTGCGCGCTCTGCTCGCGGAAGAGAGGGACTGGGGAGTCTCCGAAGTCGAGCCCTATCGGCGCTTCGCCCGGCGCGCGGCGGAGCTCAGTGGCGACCTCCGGCAGCTTCTCTGCGACATCAAGGCGCGGGGAAAGCGGATCGCGGCCTACGGGGCCGCGGCGAAGGGGACCACCCTCCTGCACTACGTCGGAATCGACGGCGCTCTCATCGACTACGTCGTCGACCGGAGCCCGCACAAGCAGGGGCGCTTCATGCCGGGAAACCGCCTCCCGATCCACGCGCCTTCGAGGCTCCTCGCGGATCGGCCGGACTACGTGCTGCTCCTGACGTGGAACTTCGCCGACGAGATCCTGGCCCAGCAGGCGGAGTATCGTGCCGCGGGGGGCAAGTTCATCGTGCCCATTCCCGCGCCGCTGGTGATGTGAGGTTCGCGGGATGATCTTCGAGCCGACGCCTATCGCGGGCGCGTTCCTGGTCCGGCTGGAGCCGCGGTACGACGAGCGAGGCTTCTTCGCCCGCACCTTCTGCCGCGAGGAGTACGTCGCTCACGGCTTGAACGGCGAACTCCTGCAATGCAGCATCTCGTACAACCACAGCGGCGGCACTCTGCGCGGGCTCCACTACCAGGCGCCTCCCGCCGCGGAGACCAAGCTGGTGCGATGCACCCGCGGGCGCATCCATGACGTGATCGTGGATCTCCGGCGAGGCGCGCCGACGTTCAAACGCTTCTGGGCGACGGAGCTCTCCGCGGAGAACCGCCACATGCTGTACATCCCCGAAGGGCTGGCGCACGGCTTTCTCACTCTCGAGGATCGCTCGGAGGTCGCGTATCAGATCTCGGCGCCCTATCGACCCGAGAGCGCGCGCGGAGTGCGGTACGACGATCCCGCGTTCGCGATCGACTGGCCGTTCCCGCCCCTCGTGGTCGGGTCCCGCGACCTTCTGTTCGCTCCATTCGACGAGGGGGCATGCGAGTTCTCCTGACCGGCGCCGCCGGGTTCATCGGCTCTCACGTGGCCCGGCTCGCGATCCAGGAAGGGCACGAGGTCGTGGCCCTGGTGCGGCCGGGACGGAGCCTGCGCCGGCTCGACGACGTGCGGGACCGGCTGCGGTTGCTGGAGGGAGATCTGCGGGAGGCGCAAGCATTCGAAACCCCCCTGCGCGACCGCGTCCCCGACGTCTGTCTACACCTCGCCTGGTACGCCGAGCCCGGAGGCCGGTGCCTCTGGGCCCAGGAGAACCTGGATTGTCTCACGGGCAGCCTCGCCTTCCTGCGGGTGCTCCGCGACGTCTCTTGCCCTCGCCTCGTCATCGCCGGGACCTCGATCGAGTACGACACTTCGACCGGCTACGTCTCGGAGACGAGCCCGATTCGACCCGCCAACCTCTACGCGGCCGCGAAGCACGCGTTGTTCCTCACCGCGACCCGCTTCGACGAGCGGGGTGACCTCTCGGTGGCCGCAGCGCGTATCTTCTCGGTCTACGGACCCTGGGAAGATCCGCGCCGGCTGGTGCCGTTCGTGATCTCGAAGCTCCTCGCGGGCGAGCCCTGCGACCTCACCAGGGGAGAGCAGATCCGCGACTACTCCCACGTCGAGGACGCGGCGGGCGCGCTCTGGGCGATCGCGAAAAGCTCGGCGACGGGGCCGGTCAACGTGGGCTCGTCGCAGCCGGTGTCGGTGGCCTCGGTCGCGGAGCGGCTGGGCGAGCTCCTCGGACGGCCAGAGCTCCTGCGGTTCGGCGTCCGCCCCTCGCCTCCGGGGGTTTTCTTTTATGATGCGGCGACCACCGAGAGGCT
>DAISKN010000297.1:0-8135 GCA_036820975.1 Acidobacteriota bacterium
ATGCCCCATGCAGAAGATCAGCCCCTTCCTTTGTTTCAAAGATCAGGCCGAAGAGGCCGTGAATTTCTACGTCGCGACCTTCAAGAACTCGAGGATCGTCAACCAGCATCGCGCGGGGCCACCGGGGCCGGGCTCCAAGCTGGTCTCCCTCGAGCTCGTCCCCGAGCGAGGCTTCGGTGAATTCCTCGACCTCGATGTCCTCGGGAAAATTCGTCGACGAAGCCGGGGCGGCGACCGGCTCGGGCTCCTCCACCCGCAGCGGGGGCGCCGGAGCGGCTTTCCTCCGAGGGGGCTCGGAAACGGGAGTCTTGAGAAGGCGCGCCGGCTCTTTGGCCTCCTTCTGAATCTGCTCGGAGGAGAAGCCGAGATCCTCGATCTTCGCGAGAATCTCCCCCTGTCCCGGGTGCTTCTTCAGGAGATCCCGGAGAGTATCGCGTGCGTCCTCGTACAGCCCGAGCGCGATGTACTCGTCCACTTCGTCGAGCTCGGCGGCGACGGGGGATCTCGCCGGCGGCGGTGACGGGCGCGGAGGCGGAGCCGCCTTCGGGGGCGGGGCGGCAGGAGGCTCGGGCCGAGGCGCGGCCTTGGCCGGAGCGGCCGCGGGGGCGGCAGCCCGCTTGGGCTCTACCGCCGGCCTGACGAGCTCGACCGGCTCGGGGGGCTCTTCGATCGCGTTCGCCTCCTCGTCCTCGAGGCCGAGGTTCGACAGATCCGCCAGGTCCATCTCATCGGCCGAGCTCGGAATCTCGATCTGGAAGTCGGACTCCACATCCCCGGAGGACGCGTCGAAACTGGGCGAGAACGTCTCCTCCGCTTCCGACTCGGGAAGCGATACGGCGATGTCGGGAGCGACCACCTCTTCGTCGCCCAGATCGACGGAGAACTCTTCTTCGAAAACGGGCGGGGGCGCGGCCGCCTCGGCTTCGTCCTCGGCCTCGTCCCCGACCTCGACCTCGAACTCCTCGTCGAGACCAGCGGCGGCGGACACCTCCTCGGCGCCGGTGGACTCCAGAGGCTCCTCGATCGAAATCGGGATGTCCGCGGAAGAGGCTTCGAGGTTGATCTCGATGTCCTCGGAATCCGACTCGATGGGGATCTCCTCGCTGCGGGCGGGAGAGGCGAACTCCACTTCCTCGGGGAGCTCGTCGTCGAGGGAGACCGAGATCTCCTCCTCCTCCTCCACCTCGACGGCGCCAGTGAGATCGATGCTGTCTTCCGAGGAGAGGACGTCGCTCGCGCCTCCGAAGTCGCCGGCGGCAGCCCCCCAATCGACCTCTACCGGGACTTCCCCCGGAAGCGGCGACGGGATCGCGGGCGCCTCGGCGGGCTCGTCCAGGCTGATGTCGATCGAAGGCTCGTCGAGGCTCGCGTCGTCGAACGAGATGGGGATGTCCACTTCGGATCGCGGACCCATCCCGGAGAACACCGGCTGGTCCTCGTCCATCGACGCGATGTCGATCTCGATCCCGGCATCGCCGAGATCCGACTCGGTCTCGGGAGCGAGGATGAGCTCCGGCTCTTCCTCGATCGCGAGCTCGGTCGCGGCGGCTCGAGAGGCGAGTGCCGGGTTCAGCTCCGCGGCTTCCTGACGGGCGCGGCTCGCCTCCTGGCTCCGCCCGAGCTTGTCGTAGACCTGGGCGAGCTGCGCGAGCTGTTCGCCCGCCTCGCGGTTCATTCCCTGGTCCTTGTAGATCTCGATCAGCTTCTCTCTCGTCTCGCCGTGGTAGCGGAAGCTTTCGAGGACGTCCACCAGCTGACCGATGGCTTTGTCCACGAGGCCGTAGCGGACGAAGACTTCCGCTTCGGTGAGCTTCTCTTTGATGTTCTCCTCTTCCTCCTGCGTGAGCTCCACCACGTCGCCGAGATCGATCGAGCCCGAGGAGGCCGCGGCGGGAGAGGCTTCCAGCTCGTCGAGGCCCAGATCCCCGAAGCTGCCTTCGACCGCCTGCCCCAGATCGTCTCCGAACGATCCGAAGTCGGGAATCTCGGAAATCTCAGAGATGGGAGCCTTGGGCGGCGGCGCCGGAGCGGGACGAGCCGGCGGGGCCGGCGCCGCGGGGCGGGGCGGTGGCGCGGGCGCGGGCCGCGCTTCGACGCGCGGACCGGGAGGCGGCGGCGCCGCGGGACGAGGCGGCGGGGAAGCGGGTTTGGCCGCCGGCTCGGGAGCTCGCCCCGGACCGGCGAGCTTGGACTTGTAGAACTTCAGGCGATCCTTGTGCTGCGAGCTCTCGGGATCGAGCTCCACCAGCTGCTCCGCGACGGAGACCGCTTTCTGGTAGTCCCCGGAGCGGTTGTAGGCCTCGCAGAGACTGTCATAAGCGGCGACGCGTCCGGACTCCTGCTTGAGGATGGTGTGGATCTCCGCGAGCTTGAGGAGGGTCTTGATGTGGTACGGGTCCTTCGAGAGAACCTTCGACAGGAGCTCCGCCGCCTTCTTGCCCTCGCCCTGGGCGACGTAGCGATCGACCAGAGTCGACAGCTCCTCGAGGGCGGTATCGAACTTCGATTGGGCGATCCGCAGGTCGGCCAGGCGGAGGAGGTTCTCGGGATTGCCGGGCTGGACCTTGGCCAGTTCCTGGAAGATCGACTGGGCGTCGTCGGTGTTGCCCGCGGCGAGATAGGCCTCGCCGAGCCGGCCGAGAATCGCGGGGTCTCCCGCCGCGCTCCGCCGCACTTCCTCGAGCAGCCGGACGGCCTGCGCGTGGTTGCCCTGCATGCTGCAGGCCTGGGCGAGCTTGATCTTGAGCGCGGGATCGCTGGTCTGAAGCGACCGCCCCTGCTCCAGAATCTTGATCGCTTCGTCCACCAGACCCTGGCCTATGAACGCGTCAGCGATCCCCACGTACTCTTTCGCCGCCTCGTCCGGCTTTCCGTTCTTATTCAGGAAGTCGGCGTACTTGTACCGGATCTTGACGTCCTGAGGGTCGATCTCCGCGAGCTTTTTGAAGACTTCGGCCGCCGCCCGCTTGTGCCCCTGCTTGTTGTAGAGCTCGACGAGCGTCTGATAGTAGGACTTCGCCTCCATGAGCAGGCCTTCTTCGGCCTGGAGCTCGGCGAGATTTCTCATCGCCGGCTCGTTCTGCGGATCGAGCCGCAGGACCATCTTGTAGGTCGCGATGGCGCGGACGTTGAAACCGTCCTTGCGGTAATGGTCGGCGACCTGCGCGTACTTCTTGATTGCCTCGTCGTTACGGCTGATGCGGGCGTAGAGATCGCCGACGGTGCGGATGATGTTCCAGTCCTTCGGGTTCTCCTTCAGCCACGACTCGTACTCGGTGATGGCCTTGTCGATGCGGTTCTTCTTGATGTAGTTCTCCGCGGCTTTGAAGACACGGTCTTTGTTCAGCGCCATGTGCTCTGAGACCTCATGCCACCGCGGCTGCCGTCGACATCTTCTGGATTCGGCTCTTGGAAATCGCTAGTTCGTCCGCTTCTCGCGCAGGCGGGCCGCCTTGCCCTTGCGCTCGCGCATGAAGTAGAGCTTCGCCCGCCGCACGTGATGCGAGCGCATGACTTCGATCTTGTCGATGGTCCGGGCGTGGAGGGGGAAGATTCTCTCCACCCCGGTGCCGAAGGAGTTCTTGCGGACCGTCATGGTGGCGCGGGCCCCGCTCCCTTTGAGCGCGATCACCGTTCCCTCGAAGATCTGCACCCGCTCCTTGTCGCCCTCCTTGACGCGCACGTGCACTTTTACCGTGTCCCCGGACCGGAGCTCGGGGAGGTCGCTCTTGAGCTCGCGGGCATCCAACTTGTCGATGACGTTCATGGAAGTGTTCCTCTTTCTATTCTGACTGGTCAATCCAAACAGGCTTCTTCGAAACTCGATAGGCTCTAAGGCCGCTCCCGCAGCAGCTCCGGCCGGCGCGAACGGGTGTCTTCCAGCGCGCGGCTCCGCCGCCATTCGCGAACCGCGGCGTGGTCTCCGGAGAGCAGCACCTCGGGAACCCGCGAGCCCCGGAAATCCGCCGGACGGGTGTAATGGGGATAGTCGAGGACTCCGTGGCTGAAGGAATCCTCATCGGCCGACTGAGGATCGGAGATGGCTCCCGGCAGAAGCCGCACCACGGCGTCGATCACCACCATCGCGGGGATCTCCCCGCCGGACAGAACGTAGTCGCCGATGGAAATCTCCTCGGCCCCGCTGATCTCGACGAACCGCTCGTCGACCCCCTCGTAGCGGCCGGCGACGAGGACCAGGTGGTCCTCTTCGGAGAGCTCCCGAACCTTCGCCTGATTCAACGGAGCTCCTCTGGGACTGAGGAGTACGAGCCTCGGAGATCCGTCGCTCATTTCCGCGATGGCTTCGCAGGCCATGACCAGAGGCTCGACCTTCATCACCATGCCCGGTCCGCCTCCGTAGGGAGCGTCGTCGGTCGTGCGATGCCGATCGCGGGCCCAGGAGCGCAAGTCGTGCACGTGGACTTCGACCACTCCCGCCTCCCGGGCGCGGCGCACGATTCCGAAATCGAAAACTTCCCGGAACATGTCGGGGAAGATGGTGACTACGTCAATTCGCATTCAGGCTCACGAGTCCTTCGGGCGCGTCGATGTCGACGCTCCCCCGAGCGGGATCGATGTTCTTCACGATCTCGCCGCAGAGCGGCACCAGGGTCTCCTCGCCGCGCTTGCCCCGCACCACCATGAGGTCGGTGCCGCCGGTCTCGAGCACGCTCTCGACGACGCCGATTTCACCCTGGGCGCGGTCCCTGACCGTCAGTCCCCGGATTTGAAACTGATAGAAGCTTCCCTCGGGCAGCGGCTCGAGCTCACCCTCGGGGATCCGAAGCTCGCGTCCCCTCAGTCTCTGCGCCGCGTCGATATCCGAGATCCCGGCGAACTTCACGACCGGCCGTCCCTTGTGGATGCGCACGTTCTCGACGACGAGCCCCTCCGGCTCCGAGTCGCCTCCCTCGACGTAGACCCGTCCGAGCCCGGTGAACCGCTCGGGCGCCGAAGTCCACGGATCGACCGCGACTTCTCCGTGGCGTCCCTGGGGTCGGGCCACGCGGCCCACCCCCACCAGAGCCTCCCACTCGACGGTTTCGGTATCTTGATCCTTCACTCGATGATTTCCAGATGAAAACGTTTCCCGATCTTGGTCCCGGCGGCGGAGAGCAGCGTCCGTATGGCCCTCGCCGTCCGCCCCTGCTTGCCGATGACCTTCCCGAGATCCTCCTGCGCCACGCGAAGCTCCAGAATCGTCGTCTGCTCCCCTCCCACTTCCGAGACCGAAACTTCGTCGGGACTATCCACCAGCGCCTTGGCAATGAGCTCCAACAGTTCCTTCATAGCGGCTCCTCCTGCACCCGCGAGTCGCAGAAAAGATCGGCCTCAAGCAGGAATGTTCTTGATGAGGCTCTTCACCGTATCCGTGGCGGAGGCGCCCTTCGAAAGCCAGAAGTCGATGCGATCGCGCTTCAGGCTCACCTTGGCGTCCTTCGATTTCGGCTCATAGGTGCCGACGTTCTCCACGATGGCGCCGCCCTTCCCGTACAGCGAATCCGAGACGACGACGCGATACTGAGGGTGCTTCTTGCTTCCTCTACGTGCCAGACGAATGATCAACATGAACGGACTCCTGACGCCCGGTCGGCGGCGCCGCGTTCCTTGGAGCGGCTTCCGACGGGACGTGGCCGAAACGTTAGGATGACGCCGGGATCGGGTCTCATCGGCTTTTGAGCCCTCCCAGCATGCGGGCGAGCTTCTTGCGGCCCCCCGCAGAGTTCTGGACCTTCTGAAGTGCGGACAGCTTCTTGACCATCTTCCGCGCCTCGCCGAACCGGCGAAGCAGCCGGTTGACGTCGGAGACGCTGGTTCCGCTGCCGGAGGCGATGCGGCGGCGGCGCGAGCCGTTCACCACCGACGGGTGCGATCGCTCGAAGACCGTCATCGAATCGAGAATCGCCTCGAACCTCTTGAGCTCTCCCTCGTCGACCTCGGAAGCGAGGGCAGAGGCTCCCGGAAGAAAGCTCAGGATCTCCGAGAGCGAGCCCATGCGTTTCATCTGCCGGAGCTGCTGGCGGAAGTCCTCGAGGGTCAGCTCGTCGCGCTCCATCTTCCGCGCGAGCTCTTTCGCCTCCTCCTGCTCGAACGTCTTCTCCGCGCGCTCGATGAGCGACAGGACGTCGCCCATGCCGAGGATTCGCGACGCCATGCGATCCGGGCGGAAAGGCTCGAAAGCGTCGAGCTTTTCGCCGGTTCCCACGAACTTGATGGGGACGCCGGTCACCGCGGCGATGGAGAGCGCCGCCCCGCCCCGGGCGTCGCCGTCGAGCTTCGTGAGCACGTGCCCCGTCAGGCGGACCTTCGCCGCGAAGCTCGACGCGCTGCGAACGGCGTCCTGGCCCGTCATGGAATCGGCGACGAAAAGCGTCTCCGAGGGGGAGGTTTTCTCCTCGATCGCCTGGAGCTCGCTCATCAATTCGTCGTCGACGTGGATTCGACCGGCGCTGTCCACGATGAGAACGTCGTAGCCGCGGTCGCGCGCGAGTCGGACCGACTTCGACGCCCTCTCGACGGGATCCATCGAATCGGGCGAGAGACAGGGGATCTCGAGCTCCCGCGACAGGACCGCGAGCTGCTCGATCGCGGCCGGACGCCGAACGTCCACGGAGACCAGGGCCGGATGCTTCCCTTCCCCCCGGAGCCAGCGGGCGAGCTTGGCGGAGGAGGTCGTCTTGCCCGAGCCCTGCAGCCCGACCATGAGGAGGACGGAAGGCCAGCCCTTCGAGAGATCGAGCGGACGCTCGGAGGTTCCCAGGAGCGAAACCAGCTCGTCGCGCGTGATCTGTATGACCTGCTGGGCCGCCGTGAGCGAGCCCAGGATCTCCTTGCCCACGGCTTTCGCCCGCACGCGCTGGACGAAATCCCGCGCCACCTGGAACTGGACGTCGGCCTCCAGGAGCGCGAGGCGGATCTCGCGGAGGGCCTCGTCGACGTGCTCCTCGCGGAGACGCGACTGACCTCGGAGCTTTTTAAAAACGCCCTGAAGTTTCTCGGAAAACTGCTCGAACATGGTCGAAAGGCGTGCCTGTAAGGACGGATCTCCCCTTTAAGTGCTGCAACAACTCATGTTAGAAGAGCCTCCGGTCAAAGTCAAGGACCATCCCCGGCGGGAATCCTGCTCTCGCGGGCAGGTCGGCGACGCCGACTCAAGCAACACTTCAGCTCCCCGAGTGGGGAATTTACTTCGGGAAGAGTGTAAGAAGGGGGATGTGGAGAATAGGGAGATGTGGAGATAACCGGGACGAAATTAGCCGCGATCGGGATCTTGTTTATCCCCTGAATCCCCCCCGGTCCGCCTATCCCCCTTGAATTGGATTAGAAGACCCGTGAGATCGCGAAGAGCGTCGAGAACTTCGCGTTGGTGTCCCGGACGCGCTGGGCCAGCGTTCGCGAGAACGCCCAGAGGAACTTCAGCGCGACCTGGGGACGCGTCTCGAGGTGAGACTTCAGCTCGGCGTTCTTGACCTCGAGGAGCTTCGCGCCCTCGTGGGCAATCGCCCGCGCCGAGCGGGGATCGTCGTCGAAGAACGACATTTCTCCGAAGAACTCCCCTGCGCCCAGGATGGTGAGCGCCTCTTCGCCCATGTGCTGGAACATCCGGCTGATGCGAACCGAGCCGTCGTAGATGACGAAGAACGAGTCGCCGGGAGAGTCTTCCTCGAAGATCACGTCGTCCTTGGCGTACTCCTTCACCGCGCCCAGCATCAGGATCTCGGCGAGCTCGGGGACTTCGAGCGCCTCGAAGAGCCGCACGCGCCTCAGGAACTCGGGATTCATGCGGGGCGTCCCGGTTCCTGTCATCGGGTCGGCTCAGACCTTCTCGAGCAGGTGGCCGAGCCGCTCCTTCTTGGTCCGCAGGTAGGCGGCGGAGGCGTCGTTCGCGGGAATCTCGATGGGCACGCGCTCGGTGATCTGGAGGCCGTAGGCTTCGAGGGCGATGAACTTGCGGGGGTTGTTGGTGAGGAGTCGGATTCTCCGCACCCCCAGCTCGGACAGGATCTGGGCGCCGATCCCGTATTCCCGCTGATCGGCCTTGAACCCCAGGTGAACGTTGGCATCGACGGTGTCCATCCCCCCGTCCTGGAGCGCGTAGGCGCGGATCTTGTTCACCAGGCCGATGCCGCGTCCCT